>JBDTZK010000047.1:0-9332 GCA_040005195.1 Pseudoxanthomonas sp. | reverse complement strand
CCGAGGACACTTCCGGGTTCACCACCACCACCGCGCGATCGGCGAAATACATCGCAAGGAACGCGCCTTTCTCGATGCCTGCCGGCGAATCGCAGACGACGAAATCGAAGCCGTCATTGCCGAGGTCGGTCAGCACTTTTTCAACGCCTTCCTTGGTCAACGCATCCTTGTCGCGCGTTTGCGAGGCGGCCAGGATATGCAGCGTGTCGAAACGCTTGTCCTTGATCAGCGCCTGCTTCAGCGTGGCCTCGCCCTGGGTGACGTTGACGAAGTCGTACACCACGCGGCGCTCGCAGCCCATGATCAGGTCCAGGTTGCGCAGGCCCACGTCGAAGTCGATGACCGCGACCTTTTTGCCGCGGCGCGCCAGGCCGCAGGCGATGCTGGCGCTGGTGGTGGTTTTGCCCACGCCGCCCTTGCCGGAAGTGACTACGATGATCTCAGCCAATGGTGTATCTCCTGTTCTTCTTGCGCTTGATTCGGGAATTGCCGCGACAATTACTGCGCGGCCATCATGAGTTGGTCTTTGTCGAGCCAGACCTGCACGGCCTTGCCGCGCAGTTCCTTGGGAACGTCTTCCAGTACTTTGTAATGGCCGGCGATCGCCACGAGTTCGGCGTGGAATTCCTGGCAGAAGATGCGCGCGTCGGTATTGCCTTTTGCCCCCGCGAGTGCACGCCCGCGCAGGGTGCCGTAGATATGTATGGAGCCATCGGAGATCACTTCCGCGCCGGCGCCGACCGTGCTCAGTACGGTCAGGTCGCGTGCTTCGGCATACAGCTGCTGCCCCGAACGTACCGGTGTCTTCTGCACCAGTCCGGGACTACTGGTGAGTACAGGTGACACCGTTTTCGCGGCCTTGGCGGGTGGTGCTTCAGCCGCAGGTTCACGGCGGGCAGGGGCCGCTGCGGCGGGCACGGGTTCGTACTGCGCACGGAACTTTGCCAGCAGCGGCAGCCCCAGTTGTTCGGCAAGCTGTTCGGTTTCCCGGGTTCCGTAGGACAAGCCGACAGGCAACACGCCGGCGCCACGCAGGCCCTCAAGCAGTTCCTTGGCCGTGGCCACGTCCGGCATCTGCGCAAGGCCACCAAAATCGATGATTACCGGTGCACGGCCAAAGAGTTTTGGGGCGCGCTCGACGCGTTCGCGCATTTCCCGTGACAGCTGGGCAACGTCCAATGTGCGGATGCGCAGGTTGGCGATGCCCACCTGGCCGATCTTGAGTTCGCCGGCCTGTTCGTAATCCATATTTACCGAAGTCACGCTCATGTGCCCGTGGACCGTACATCGGCCGCAATCGACTGGCGGCTGCTGGCCCAGGGTTGATCGGGCAGCGCATCACCGTAGGTTTGCTTGACCCAGGCATAGCTGCACAGTTCCTTCATCAGCATGCTGGCACGCAGGTCATTGTCCGGCATCTGGTTCTGGCCCACTTCCTTGAAGCCGAAGCTGCCATGAAACAACAGGGCGGCGTCTGCACCGTGGTCCAGGAACACTTCACAGGCCAACTGCGGGTATCGCAGTTCGGCGAAGCTCTGCACGTCGGCGTAAAAGGCGCGGCCCACACCGCCCCCGCGGCGGCGGCTGGCCACCACGATGCGGTAGATGTAGAAGAACTGCGGGTATCTTTCACGGAACCAGGCAAAGTTGCTGCTGTCGTGCTGGGACCCGGCACCGAAACCAACCAGAAAGCCCGCCAGATTGCCATCGCGCTCGGCGACGCGGAAATATTCGGCCTGCGCATAGAAAAGCTGCAGGCGGGACGAGTCCAGCGGCAGGATCGCCAGGCCGGCGTTGTTGTTCAAGGCTAGTACGGAATCCAGCTCGTGCTCACGCACGTCGCGGATTACAATCGACATTCAAATCGCTCCTGGGGAGATGGTACGGGTGGCCGCGAGCCACCGGCCGGATTATCGCATGGGTGGCCGCGCGAGGGGCATCCGGCCGCTGTCTGCATTACTTTCGGTCGGGGTGCGGGCAAGGCAATCGGCCTAAGATGACGGGATGTTGAACCGACTCAGCCACACCCGTTTGCTCCGTGCAGCGGGCCTGTACACATGGGCACTGGTGGGTATTCCCATCATCCTGAATATCTTCCTGCCGCCTTCGCGTGGCGTGGATGATCTGCACGGGCTGGAAGGGTTGGGCGTCAACGTTCCCATGACCGCGCTGGCATACCTGACCTTTGGTCTGTGCTACTGGCTGGCGACACGTGCGCTGGGTCTGCGGGCGGCGGGTGGGTCGACACAGGCCAATTTCGCCCTGCTGCTGGCGATGACCATCGCAGCGGTGGCCGTGGGCTACTACACGCAGACGGGCCTTAGCGCGATGCTGTTGCTGGTCATGGCGGGTGTGCTGCCATGGATACTCAGCCTTCGCGCAGCGGTGATCTGGCTGCTGCTGGCCCACATCCCGCTGGTGCCCTCGTTCATGGCCCGCGACGACTTCGGCTTCTGGGATGCCTTGTTCCAGTCCACCTTTTATGTCGGGTTTTCGGCCTTTGTGCTGGTCACTGCCTATGTTGCACGCCAGCAGGCGCAGGCCCGGGAGGAGCAGCGCCGGCTGAATGCCGAGCTACGGGCTACGCGCATGCTGCTGGCAGAAAGCGCCCGTGTTAACGAGCGCACCCGCATCTCGAGGGAGCTGCATGACCTGCTGGGGCATCACCTGACCGCCCTCAGCCTGAACCTGGAGGTGGCGGGTCATCTGGCCGAAGGCCGCGCTCTGGAACATATCAAACAGGCCCACGCCCTGGCCAGGTTGCTGCTGACCGATGTTCGCGAAGTGGTCAGCCAACTGCGCGAGGGCGATGCCATCGATCTGGGCGCGGCCTTGTTGCTGCTCACCGAGCGCGTGCCGGCGCTGGCGATCCACATGGAAATCGAGGAACCCCTTACCCTCGAGGACGCCGAGCGCGCCCATGTGCTGCTGCGCTGTACGCAGGAAATCATCACCAACACCGTGCGTCATGCCGATGCGCGCAACCTGTGGATCCATTGCCGTCGCGACGGCGGCCAGATCGTCATCGACGCCAGAGACGACGGCCTGGGCGCACAGTCCGTGGTCGCCGGGAATGGTTTGCGCGGTATGCGTGAACGCCTGCGTCAGCACGGTGGCAACATGACCATCGAATCGCGCAGCGGCGCCGGCTTCCGCCTGTGCCTGCAACTGCCCGTTGATACGACCGAACCTTTTGCTTTGGAGCCCTATCCAGAGCCTCTTATTGGAGATGCCGCATGATCCGTGTCTGCCTGGTCGATGACCAAACCCTGGTGCGACAGGGCATCCGATCGCTGCTTGCCCTGGATGACGGCATCGAGGTGGTGGCCGAAGCCAACGATGGCCGCCACGCGGTCGAGTTGATCCCGCAGGTGAAGCCCGACGTGGTGCTGATGGACATGCGCATGCCGGTCATGTCGGGTCTGGAAGCATTGCAGGCGCTGGCCGCGCTGGGGCAGCTGCCGCCGGCCATCATCCTCACCACTTTCGATGATGACCAACTGGTCCTGGCCGGGTTGAAAGCGGGGGCCAAGGGCTACCTGCTGAAGGACGTGTCGCTGGAGCAACTGGTGGGTGCAATCCGTACCGTCGCTTCCGGAGGGTCACTGGTGCAACCGGCCGTTACCCAGCGCCTGCTGTCGGGCCTTGAACACATGCGCAACGATTTCGTCAGTCTGGAGCGGCCCGACCCGTTGACCGACCGGGAGACAGAAATCCTGCGTCTGATGGCCAGCGGGTTCTCCAACAAGGAGATCGCCAATTCGCTGGGGGTGGCCGAAGGCACCATCAAGAACCACGTGTCCAACATCCTGTCCAAGCTGGGCGTGCGTGACCGCACACGGGCGGTGCTGAAGGCCTTCGAGCTTCAGCTGGTCTGAACCCCATGCGCTTTCGATTTGCCGATCACGGCCGGATTCTTCACCGATTGCTGATGCCTTTGCCGTAATCTTCACCGCCACACGAATCGCGTTGCCTTGCAACATGAGATCCGGCAGGCACTGACAGGCTGACCGAACCCCTCAAGCCTGCTAGGATGCGCGCTGCACCTATTTCAATGGCCATGGGATCGGCCCCCGGAGACTGCTGAATGACCCGTTTGATCGAGTTCCTGATTGCACTTGCGCTGGTTCTGGCGCTGTTCCTGGTGGTCGGCCTGGTGCTGCCTTCCAAGCGTCACCTGGAAGAAAGTACTGAAACCAATCGCCGCATGACCATTGTGTTCGACACCCTCAACAGCGTGCGCCGGTTGAAAGACTGGAACCTGCTGATGCCCGGCAAGTCATCCGAGCTCACTTACAGCGGTGGTGGTGAAGGCCACACCGGTGTGGGCGCCCGCGTCGACTTCAACTCAGCCGACGATCGCTGGGGCAAGGGCCACTGGGAAATTACCGAAAGCACCATGCCTGGTGCCACGGGCGGCGGCAAGATTGGCTACAACATCGAAGACCGTACGCCAGGTGGAGACAAGAAGACCGTGTTTATCCTGGAGCCCACCGGCAACAACGGCCGCAACGTCAAGGTCACCCAGACCTACGACGTGAGCTATGGCTGGAATCTGTTTGGTCGCTTCAACGGCATGTACGTCAGCCGCCATGTCGGCGACTCGGTCAATGCCAGTCTCACCAAGCTGACCAACATGCTGGCCACCGTGCCGAACTTCGATTACCGCATCGAAGGCACCAAGCTCACCGGCCTCAAGCTGGTCGATCTTCCTGCCGAAAACCTGCTGGTGGTCAAGGCCGGCAACATCGAACGTAACAACGAAATGATCAAAGCGTCGATCAAGGCCAACCAGGAATGGATCAAGCGCGTGATGGAGTCCAACGGCCTTGAAGCCGCGGGTCCGGTACGCATCGTGACCACTGACTTCGGTACCGAGAAGTACGCGTTCGACGTGGCCCAGCCTGTGCGCAAGCGCAGCGGTGCTGCACCGAAAGCGGCCGATGGCGACAAGTCCAAGCCGGCCCCGCCGGTGGCAGTCCCGGAAACGACCACGCCAGAAGTGGCCGGTACGCTGAAGGTGTCTGTGTCGGGTACGCCTGTCGAGTACGTGCATGTCGAGCCACGTCGCGCCGCTTCGGCCAGCTACACCGGTTATATGGCCGAACTGGATGCCGTGCGTAATTCGCTGCGGGCCTGGGCGATGACCAACGGCTATGAAGTCACCGACCGCCCGTACGAATCCTGGAAAGATGGCGTGGACCAGGCATTTACTGCCGACGGTGCATTCGATGTCTACTGGGCGATCAAGCAGTAACGTGTTCCGGACTATTGTCCGTACACCGAGTTGAATCGACGCGCCGCTTATGCGGCGCGTCGCATTTGAGGATTGGGGAAATCCCTTCATGGGCCATGGATGCCGCTTGCTGATGAGGCTGCTGCTTTGTTGAACTATGACCGCCGTCAACGCAAACCTTCCCTGATCGCATTTTCGGGTGCGGTGCTTGCCGCACTCGCCATTGCGTTGGGTGCCTACGCTTCGCATGGTGTGACTGACGCACATGCACAGGCCAACCTGCAGATGGCTTCGCTCTACGCCTTCGGTCACGGCATTGCACTCGCGGCGCTGGCCGCAGGCACGGCCCGGTCACTGGGTCGCCTGGGGCTTTACCTGCTGCTGCTGGGCACGCTGCTGTTCTCCGGTAGCCTGGCGCTGGGTGCGCTTCTACAGGTGAGCACCAGGCTCGCCCCCATCGGTGGCATCAGCCTGATGCTCGGCTGGCTGACGTGGGGATTCGATTCGCTGCGTCGTTGAAACGGAGCAGTGCCACGCCATCCACGTGGTTTCGGAAACCGGTAACCGGCAAGCGCATCACTGCTTGAGTTGGCGTGACCCGCAAGCCGCTGGCGCCACTGAGGTGCATCGTTACCACCGGTCTGGCATCCAAGACACCTACCAGGCGTTCGCAAGGGTGCGCGTGGGCGCAGGAGCGGGGTAAGCCGCGTCCGGTTAGTCCGCCGCCACCTGCAACACCAGCTTGCCGAAGTTCTCGCCGGTGAACAGCTTTACCAGCGACTCTGGGAAGGTCTCCAGGCCGACCACCACGTCTTCGCGCGACTTCATGCGACCGTCCTTGAGGTACCCGGAAAGTTCGGCGATGGCCACCGGATAACGGTCGGCGTAGTCGAAGACCACGATGCCTTCCATTCGGGCCCGGTTGACCAGCAGCGACAGGTAATTCTTCGGTCCCTGCACGGCCGTGGTGGCGTTGTACTGCGAGATCGCGCCGCAGATGACAACCCTTGCTTTGCGCCGCAGTCGCGCCAGCACGTGGTCCAGGATCTCCCCGCCCACGTTGTCGAAGTAGATATCCACGCCATCCGGGCAATGCGTTTTCAATCCTTCGCGTACGTCGCCATTCTTGTAGTCGATGCATGCATCGAAACCCATCTGGTCAACTACGAAATCGCATTTGGCCTGGCCGCCGGCGATGCCCACGACGCGGCATCCCTTGATCTTGGCCAGTTGGCCCACGGTCTGGCCGACGGCACCCGATGCACCCGAAACCACGACCACGTCGCCTTGCTTTGGCTGGCCCACGTCCATCAAGCCGAAATAGCCGGTCATGCCCGGCATGCCCAGTACATTGAGCCACTGGCTGATGCTGCCCATGCGCAGGTCGATCTTGTTGATGGCCTGGCGCTTGATTTCGGCAGGCGAGAACTGCCTGTATTCCTGCACGCCCAGCCCGCCGGTGACCAGGTCGCCGGGAGAGAAGGATTCATCCTTCGATGCCACCACCTTGCCGATGCCACCGGCACGCATGACTTCACCGATTTCGACCGGTGCGATGTAGGACTTGCCTTCGTTCATCCAGCCACGCATCGCCGGGTCCAGCGACAGCACAAGCGTCTTCACTAACACGCTGCCTGCTTCCAGTTCGCCTACCGCTTCCGTGGTGAATTGCCAGTTGTCACGACTGGTCATGCCGACGGGACGATGGGCAAGACGAACCTGGTGGTTTTGCAGCAAAGCAAGGTCGTTCATCTGATGCCCTTTCAGTGGATGGAATGGATGGGGAGTCAAGAGACAGATCTGGCGAAGTACCAATGCCAAGGTTCGTAAACAATCCCATGCACATTGTCGCGCGGATAGCTCATGCGGAAGTGGAACTGGTCGGCATGGGCAGTCAGCCAATCGAATGCAGGGCTGGTTTCGAACGACTCTTCTGCGGGCGGCATGCCCGGCGTGCCGATATCCAGCGCATTGCCGCTGTGATGTTCGCTGTATCCGGGCGCCGCATTGACGGTGAGAATCTGCTCGACGGTCTGGCCGCGTGCGAGCTTGCGCTCGAATATGCCCAGTTGATAGTCGTGGCTGCGGTAGCCGGATATAGCGTCAAGCACGATGCCATCGCCATAGGCTGCACGCTGCATCAAATGCCAGGCCCGTGCTGCCTCGCTGTCCAGCCACAAGGGGCGGCGGTAGCGGTCGAATCCTGCCAGGGCCAACACCAAAGGCTCGGCCACCAGATCCAGTGTGCGGTGTTCGCCATAGGCTTCGTCCAGACCCAGCGCTTCAAGCCTTTCCATCAGGCCGTGCAGTGGAAGTTCACCGGCACGCGGGTCTGTGGCGCGCGCTCCATCAGGCAGGGCATCAAGCGCTGCATCGCTGTCGACGCCTTGTCGCCAGCGCGGCAGCAGCGACATCAGCCCTTGCGGCTGGATCACCGCCAGGTATCGCCCATCGCGCTTGCGTCGCAGCAGCCAGTCCGCCTGTGCCAGCGCACGCGCATCGGTGTTGCCATGCGCGCGCAGCAACCACGCGGGCCACAATTCAATATCGGGCGTGTTGAGCAGAAGGCGGTGACGTACGTGCATCGGCGCAGCTTAGCGACGTGGTGTTGCCTGCGCCACCGTATGCGTGCGCAATGCCTGACGAGACAGTTCACGCAGGCGCGTGAGCAGCGCATTTGGCTTCTCGGGACTGATCAGCAGGTATTTGCCGCCATGCGGCAGCAGCAATACGTTGTCCCGTGCAGTCAGCAAGCAGAATGCACGGCTGCGGTTGCGTAACAGGTAGCGACCCGCGCTGAAACCTGGCAAGCCGATGCCGCCAAGCCGCAACATCGGTTTGAACCCGGTATGTTCGTCCAGGCTCAGTATCCGTGCCTGGTCCAGCGCAAATTCGCTCACTGCCAGCTTGCACCTGAAAAACAATCCAGCCGCGACCACCAGCGTGTTGCCTTCCAGGCTGATGCGGCGGTGCTGCAACATCAGCCACAGGCCGACCAGCGGCAGGGCGGTGGCGAACGGTATCACCAGCCACCACGCAACCGGATTGGAGGGTGATTGCGCATTGCCCGGAACCAGGTACGCCACCAGCATCAATCCCAGCCACAAGGCGACCAGCAACAGCCATGCAGAACGCGGCAGTGGCGCGAGCGCGAACTCCTCTTTCATGGCTCAGTGTTCCTTGATCCAGGCCGCGGTATCTGCAATCAGCTGGGCATCGACCTGCCCAGGCTGGTTGTATTCGGCCAAAGTGCCCGGGCCTTTCCCGGCGATACCGAAATGGTTGAGTGCCGGATAGTGTTTGAAGGTGGCACGTGGTGCACTGGCGAAGGCTTTGCGCCACAACTGCCAATCGGTGTCTATCACCTGGAAATCGCGGCCCCCTTGCAGGAACAGCATCGGGACGGCGAGCTCTGCAGCATCATTGATGGGGTCGACTTGCTCGAAAGCGCGCCAGTAGTGCGCGGGCAGGCCAAGTGGCGTGTCCTTGTCGGCCACTTCGACAGTACTGCGGACGCGTGCAATTTTCTGTTGCAGGTCCTGCAGGAATTGCTGTTCCTGCGCATCGATATGGCCATCTGCGTTCAGCAGATAGCGATTCTGTTCCGGCAGGATGCTCAGTAACGAACGTGCCGGCGCGGCCAGCATTACAAGCCCAGCCACGTGGCCTGAACGCAGTGCAATGCGCGGCGCCAGCATGCCGCCCTGGCTATGGCCTAACACGTAGACTTTGCCAGGATTGACGCCGGGCGTGACGCGCAATGCGGCGATGGCGGCGACCGCATCGTCGGTGGTTTCATCATCCATCGTGTATTGGCGATTGGCGAAATCCTGCGGGCGCGCCTTGCTGCGCTTCTCGTAACGCAGTACCGCGATGCCTTGCTCGGCAAGGCCGCGCGCGATATCCAGGAACGGGCGGTTGGGGCCGATGGTCTCATCGCGGTCCTGGGGGCCTGATCCATGCACCAGGACCACGGCCGGCACGTTGTCCTGCCCGGTGGGCATGGCCAGGGTGCCGGGCAGATCGCCCACAGGGAATTCGCGTTCGCGGAAGTTGGCGTCGGCCGCAGGCGCAGCGGCCGGTGCAGGCGGTGCGG
>JBDTZK010000046.1:0-9342 GCA_040005195.1 Pseudoxanthomonas sp. | reverse complement strand
CAAGCCACTGGCGGAACAGAAAGTCGAATTCTTCCCAGCGACCGGTGACCGCAGCAGCCAGAT
Organism: Pseudoxanthomonas sp.; assembly: GCA_040005195.1. Taxonomy (GTDB): domain Bacteria; phylum Pseudomonadota; class Gammaproteobacteria; order Xanthomonadales; family Xanthomonadaceae; genus Pseudoxanthomonas_A. Next base: position 9,279 of record JBDTZK010000046.1, on the reverse strand, counting down.
TCCAGCGGCGACGTTATCCACCGATGCGCAAGGCAAGGCGACGTTTGTCCTGAAGCGGGCGGGTCAGTACCTCGCGCTGGTGCGCTATCGCGGCAAGGCGCCGGAAGGCGCGGCGGCACCGGTCTATGGCTACAACTACACACTCACGCTGCGCGTGCTGGAACAGTGATGCACGCCATCCACGACTTACAGGCAATCAAAGGGAGCACGAAGATGGGCAAAACCACATGGGTGCTGGCACTGGCCGCACTGCTGACCACGGGTGCGATGTCAGCGCAGGAAAAAGCGAAGTCGCATGCCACCGCTACGGCTGGGGAAGCCAATGCGGCCGTGGTCTCTTTCCTGGAGCAGTTCGACAGCGATGCCGATGGCAACGTGGGCTGGACCCAGTTCGTCGAATTCCGCAAGCAGCGTTACGCCGACACCGATGAAAACAGGGATGGCAGTGTGACGGTGCAGGAATACACCAACGAATACCTGGGCCGGTTGGATAGGCGCATGGAAGCCGAGCGCAAAGGCCAGGTGGAACAGACCCATACCCGAATCAAGGCGCTGGATACCGACAAGGACGGCATGATCAGTCGCGCCGAATTCAAGGCGTCGGGTGAGCGTGCGTACGCACAGTATGAAAAAAATACCGGTGTGGCCGAAGCCAAGCCCAGCGGTCGACGCAGTGCGATCAACATGCCCAGCACGCATAACAGCAAGGGCATGCTGGAAATCTACGATGCCGACGGCGATGGCAAGGTCAGTCGGGCGGAGTACGACCGCGGCCGCGACGACGCATTCGCACGCACGGATGTCGATGGCGATGGAAAGCTGAGCGGTGACGAATACCTGGTCGAGTTCGAGGACCGGTTGGATCGGCGCATCGCCAGCACCCGCGAATCTTCGGGCCAGCAAGCCGCAGTGCGCTTCAAGTCACTGGACACCGACAAGAACGAGCGCATGAGTTGGGATGAGTATGCGGCGTCAGGCAAGCGCATGTTTGATCGCCTTGATACCAATGGTGATCGCGTCGTCGATGCGCGCGATCCCGCGCCACCACCAACACCAGCCGTCACAGCACCAGCCGTCACAGCACCCGCTGCCAGCGCAGCGCGCTAAGCCTACACACCGGAGCCTGATATGAAGCGCGGCTGCAAAGCTGCGTTGTGGCTGCTGGCCGCCTGCGCATCGAGCGCGTGTGCGACAGAGCCGCAGCGCCACCAGCGTGAGAACGTGCTTGGCACGTCTTTCGAAATGATCGTCGTGGATGCCGATGCTTCGCGCGCCGGGCTGGCGGTGATCGCGGCGCTGGATGAAATAGAACGGCTGGAAGCGTTGCTCAGTACCTGGGACGACGATAGCGAGCTCTCGCGCTTCAATCGCGCCGCTGCACCTCTTGCTGGGTCGGATGAATTGCGCGAGGTGCTTTCCCGCTGCGAGCAATGGCGTGAGCAAACGCACGGCATCTTCAGTTGCCGATTGGGTAGCGTGGCGCAGATCTGGCGCGAGGCCGAAACCTCAGGTGTCGGCGTGGCACCGGATCGAGTCGGGTTGCGCAAGCGCGCGCGTGCGTTGGCCGGTATCGAGTTCGATGCCGCTGCCGCGCAACTGCAGGTCGCGCCTGGACTGCAATGGCAGGTGGATGGACTGGCGAAGGGCTACATCATTGACCACGCACTGCGGGCGGCACGCCAGGCTGCGCCACAGGCCACCGGCATCAAGCTGGATATCGGGGGCGATGCGCTCTACTGGGGCGTGCCCGCCGCAGGCCAATCGTGGAAAGTGGCCCTTGCCGATCCACGGGCCACGCGCGACAACGCCGGCTTCCTCGCTACCCTGAACCTGCATTCGCAGGCGATTGCCTCCAGCGGTCATCGCGAACGTGGGTTTCGCATCGGCAGGCGCCACTACAGTCACCTCCTCGATGCCAGCGAAGGTTGGCCTGCCGAATACGCACCTTCTGCGACCGTGGTCGCCAACGATGCCGCCACCGCCGATGCACTGGCAACTGCACTCAGCGTCATGCCGATCAGTGAAGGCCTGGCGCTGGTGGAAACGCTGTCCGGCGTCGAGGCGTTGATCGTCGGGGATCGTGGCGTTCCGTTCGCTTCCACCGGCTGGCATGCACTGCTTGCTGACGATACCCATGCCGAAACGTCCACCGGATCACGGACGCAATGGGGACTGGACTACGAAATTCCGCTACAGACCGGCGAGCGTTACCGCCAACCCTATCTTGCGATCTGGATCAGCAGCGCAGCGGGCGAACCCGTGCGGCAGTTGCTGGTGCTGGGTGATCGTTCGCGCTGGCTGCGCGAGCTGCCGCAATGGTGGCGACGTTATGGGCGCGACGACGAGGCGGCGGTCCACGGTATTGCCCGACCCACGCGCCAACCCGGCCACTACACGCTGGCATGGGACGGACGCGATGATGCAGGACGCATGTCCGCTGCGGGCAGGTACGTGTTGCAGGTTGAAGCCGCGCGCGAACATGGCGGGCATGAGCTGGTCAGTCTTCCTTTCACTCTGGATGGCCAGCGTATGGTCCGCGAACCACAGCCGCGTGGCGAGATTGGCCGCATCGTTCTGTCTCCGTCTGTACTCGCCAACAGCCCGGAGTGAATGCCACTGGACGCGACAGGACTTGCGGCAACGTGCTTGCTCGGTTGACCAGGAACGATTGCAAGAAGCAGCCGACAAAAACTTGGTGATACAAAAAAATAGCGTGTGGCAGACAAATTTTCACTGCAGGGACAGAGCAAGCGCGTGACCCGATGATTCTCTTCAAGGTTGATGCCTGCTGTCGTCCTGTTTCTTCTACCCAGCAAACGTTCTGGCGGGCTCGATCCCGCCTCGCCGCAGCCAGGAATTGCACTTCTTCCGCAAGGAAGAAGCATCCCCTTTTCCTAACCGCGGAGTCGCAACATCATGAAACCCACCCCCACTTTGCTCGCCCTTGCCGTTGCACTGGGCTTGTCAGGTCACGTACGCGCTGAAATCGTTGCCGATGCACGCACGCTGGATACCGTGCTGGTCAAGGGTGAGCGTGAAAAGCAGAAGTCGGCCAACCAGAACGTCACTGTACTGAAGACCGGCGACATCGATGATCAGATGGCGCAGAACATGGAAGACCTGATCCGTTATGTGCCTGGCGTGAGCATCGTCGACCTGGGTCGCTTCGGTGACAACGGCTTCAATATCCGGGGCCTGGAAGGTGATCGTGTTTCGATCACGGTAGATGGACTGGGCTTTGCCGAAGCACTGGAGACGACAGCGTCGTACGAGTTTTTCCGCGCCGGTCGTGGCGGCATCGACACCGACGCATTGAAGAGTGTGGAAATCGTCAAAGGTGCCGATGCGATCAGCGCCGGCAGCGGTGCGCTGGGTGGCGCGGTCATGTTCACTACCAAAGATCCGGCCGATTACCTGAGCGCTTCGGGCAACGACACCCATGTCGGGCTGAAGTTCGGTTACACCGGCGCCCGCGAAGAAAGCATGGGTACGCTGACGTTCGCCAACCGCACTGGCATCGTCGAATCCATGCTGGTCTATACGCGCCGCGAGGGCAGTGAGGCCGAGTCCTGGTACGACGACACGGTCGTCCTCACCGGAACGGAACGGCGCACGCCCGATCCCATCGACGTTGAAAGCGGGAACCTGCTGGCCAAGGTGGATCTGGTGCTGGGGGAATCCCATCGCCTGGGTTTCGTCTATGAGCAGGCACGAGCCACCAATGAGGTCAACAATCTGTCGCGCGTCTATTCGCCGGGCTATCTGTCACGTCGTGGCCACGACACCAGTGACCGCGACCGGTTTGGTGCGCGTTACCTGTGGCAGGCAGACAACACCGCCTTCGATGTCATGGAGGTGCAGGTTGATCGTCAGGAAACCGAAAGCCGTGGGTTGACCACGATCATTGCGGGCTCTGGCTGCCCCGGTGTGGTCACGCCTTGCCTGCGCAGCGAGGACCGTGCCACGGATCAGGTATTGGACCGTGCCGCGGTTGATTTCACCAAGGATTGGCAGAGCGGTGAAGTGGGCCATGCACTGGTTTACGGAGCCGCCTGGCAGCGCCGTGATGTCGACTTCACCGCAGTCGATACACGCTGGCGCGCGGATGGCAGCGTGGCGTCGGTCACCATCGATCCGGCGCAGGTGCCCAAGACCGACGTGCAGGCATGGAATCTCTACCTGCGTGACAGCCTGTCATTGATGGACGACCGTTTGACCCTGACCGCGGGGCTGCGTTACGACCGCTACGACTATTCACCCAGGCTGGGCCCGACCTTCGAGGATGATTCCGGTACGGTGGGTGAGGTCAGTTTCTCCTCGCCCACCTGGCAGGCGGGTGCGAGTTTCGAATTCGTGCCCGACCATTCGGTGTGGTTGCAGGTCGGGCGCGGTTTCCGCGCGCCCAGCGTCGGCGACATGTATGCCCCGACCAATACTGCTACCGCGACCGAGGAAGCCAGTGGCAATGTGGTGACGGTGTGGAGTTCTGTGGCCAATCCCAACCTGGAAGCGGAGAAGAGCCTGAATACCGAAATCGGTTATCGCTGGCAGACCGACCGCCTCAAGCTGGGAGTCTCTGTATTCCATGACAAGTACGACAACTTCATCGAGAGTGCGCAGTTCATCCAGAACCCGGACACCGCGTACCGCAATTGTGTCGGCGCGGCCTGCACCATCACCTACGGCACCACCTACACAATGCCGGCCAATCGCGGCGAAGTGACGGTCAAGGGTGCCGAATTCGAAGGGCAATGGCTGCTGGGCGATGCCTGGTCGCTGCGGGCGGTGTACTCGCATAGCGAAGGGGAAAGCCAGAATGGGGATCCGCTGCAAAGCATAAGCCCCGACCGTGGCGTGCTGGGACTGCGCTATGCGGCACCGACTGGCCGCTGGAGCATCACCGGCAACGTGACCCATGCGTTGGCCAAGAAACGATCGGACGCCGAGCTGACACCGAATGGGCAGTTTTCCCAGAATCCTTCGCCGGATTTTCTAAGCGATGCCTACACCGTGTTCGACCTGACTGGCCAGCTGTTGATCACCGACCAGTTGCGGTTGACCGCGGGCGTCTACAACGTGTTCGACGAGCAGTACTACCAGTGGTCACGCATCCGCATGATCAACGAAGGTACCAATACGCTGTACGGCTACGTGACCAGCGAGGGCATCGGTCGTTACAGCGAGCCGGGACGCAATTTCCGCGTGACCCTGGCTTACCACTTCTGACGATTGGCTTCAGTGCATAAAAAAGGGTTGGCCAGTGGCCAACCCTTTCTGGTTTGCAAAGGCGAAGACTCAGCGAGCTGGACGCGCGCCGCCCTGACCATACGGGTTGGGGCCGCGGGCGCGGTCGCGCTGTCCGCCGGCGGGCGCGCCACCGGTGCGTTGCTTCGGGCCGGCATGTGCGTGGCGCGGCGCATCGGAATGCGGGCGACGTGCCGTGCTGGCGCGACGCGGCGCGTTGTTGCCGCCCGGACGCTCGTTGGGTGGGTTGTCGTTGCCCCAGCGGATCGGACGCATCGGCTCGAAGCCGGGCACGTCACGGATTTCGACGTCACGCTTCAGCATGCGGGTGATCGCACGCAGCAGCTTGGCTTCGTCCTGTGCAACCAGCGAGATCGCTTCGCCCTGCGAGCCGTTACGGCCGGTGCGGCCGATACGATGCACGTAGTCTTCAGCGACCATCGGCAGGTCGAAGTTGATGACCGTCGGCAACTGGTCGATATCGATGCCGCGCGCGGCGATATCGGTGGCGACGAGCACGTCGATGCGGCCGGCCTTGAAGTCCTTCAGTGCACGCAGGCGCGCGCCTTGGCTCTTGTTGCCGTGGATGGCGGCAACCTTGATGCCGGACTGCTCCAGAAACTTGGCCAGCTTGTCGCAGCCATGCTTGGTGCGGCCGAACACCAGCGCCTGCTTGCGTGAATCAACCGCCAGCAGGTGCAGCAGCAGGTCGCGCTTGCGGGCGCCATCGACCGGATGCACGCGGTGGCTGATGGTGTCGGCCACGGTGTTGCTGGGCGTGACCTGGATCTGCTTGGGATCGCGCATGAACTCCATCGCCAGCTTCTTGATGCTGTCGACGAAGGTCGCCGAGAACAACAGGGTCTGCCGGTTCTGGCGCGGCAGCTTGGCCAGGATGCGCTGGATGGCGGGCAGGAAGCCCATGTCCAGCATGCGATCGGCTTCGTCCAGCACCAGGATCTCGATGCCCGACAGGTCCACGTTGCGGCGATCCATGTGATCGATCAGACGACCCGGGGTTGCCACGATCAGGTCCACGCCACGACGCAGCGCGTCCTGTTGCGGGCCCATGCCGGCGCCACCGTAGATGGTGGTGCTGGGGATGCGCAGGTACTTGCTGTAGTCGCGCAGGCTGTCGTGCACCTGCACGGCTAGTTCGCGGGTCGGGGCCAGAATCAGTGCGCGTGGCTTGCGTACGCCATTGACGGCCTGGGGTGAAGTACCCAGGTGTTGCAGCAGCGGCAGGCCGAATGCGGCGGTCTTGCCGGTGCCGGTCTGTGCGCCCGCCATCAGGTCATGGCCAGCCAGGGCCAACGGAATGGCCTGGGTCTGGATGGGGGTGGGGGTGTCGTAACCCTGTTCTGCAAGGGCACGCAGCAGGAAGGGCGAAAGCCCGAGGTTTTCAAAAGACATTCGATGAAGCTCCAGTATTTCGATCAAAACGGCCACAGGCGTCCACGCGAAGCGCGAACGAAAAAGGACCAGCATGGATCGAGGTATTACCCGAAGCGTTCCCGATGAACCGCGCTGCGAGGAATGAATGCGGCCGGCACCAAAGCGGCGTGGCCGTATCTGCAAGGCGAATGGCGTCGGAGTGGGGGCGGGCGCATCGGTCGGTTGTGCTGACCTGAGGCGCCGGCGATCCCGAAGGGAAACGGACGGCCGCTTGCAAACGGGACGCACTGTAACCCATTGCACCGGTAAAAGCTTGCGGCTGTGGGAAAAAGCCTTGGACGTTTCGCCCAATCCATTCAGAAAGAAGCCCGGCGTATGATCGGGACATGCCCAAGCATCGCCCCCACTGACATGGCTCTGCGCTTTGACCAGGCCCAGCACAAGACCGCCAAGGGCCTGGCGGTGGGCGCTATTGTCGCGCGCGCGCGACACCACGGCAGCCATGACTGCAACGGCTGTCTGGTGCGCCACCTGGCGGTATGTACCGCGTTGCCGGCCGGGCCGGCCGATGTGCTGGACGCCATGGCCGGCGACGTGCGCCTGGAGGCCGGCCAGATGCTGGCCCGCGAAGGGGAGGAGCGGCGTTTCGTCTTTACCGTGACTTCCGGTGCCTTGCGACGGATCAAGGTGCTGGCCGACGGCCGCCGCCTGGTGGCCGGGTTCCTGATGCCGGGCGACTACATCGGCTTCAGTGGCGCCTCCAACTACCGTCACTCGATCGAAGCGATCACCGACAGCGTGCTGTGTTCCATTGCCCAGGCCGACATGCGCGAGCTGTGTGCAGACAATCCAGGCCTGGAGCACGAACTGCTGGAACGCGCCTGCGTCGAACTGGACGCTACCCGCAACAACCTGATGTCGCTGGCGCGGATGACGCCGCTGGAGCGACTGGCCGGGTTTCTGCTGGACATGGCGGCGCGACGCCAACGTCGGGGCATCCGTGACAGTGAAGTGGTGCTGCCGATGACGCGCGCGGATATCGCCGACTACCTGGGGCTGACCGTGGAAACGGTAAGCCGCAGCTTCACGAAATTGCGCCAGGATGGACTGATCGCGGCCAGCGATCCGCAGCACATCGAATTGCTGGATCCCCAGCGACTGCTGGCGTTGGCCGAAGCGCGCGCTTAACGCAGTGTGCGGGTAGGGCCCAGCTTGCCCGGCTGCCTTGCTGCTTCAACAGGGACAGCAAGCAGTGTAAGCCCGGCTCGACAAGCTCAGGACTGCAGCAACTTCCCATCGACCAACCGATAACGCTGGTGCACCACGCCGGCTGGCAGTTCGTCATGGCTGACCATCAGTACGCTGCGCGATCCGCTGGCGGCTGCCAGATCCAGTAGCAAGGCGTGCGCCGTGTCGGTGTCCAGGCCTTCAGTAGGCTCGTCCAGCAGCAACACCGGCGTATCACGCAACAAGGCGCGCGCCAGTGCGATGCGGCGCGATTGACCGGTGGAGAGCGTGGCGCCCTGTTCGCCCACCCAGGCGTCCAGTCCGTCGGGCAATGCGCGTATCGCGGTTTCCATCCTCACCTGCGATAGCACGTGCCATAGCTGCGCATCGTCAGCATCGGGCGCGCCCATGCGCAGGTTGTCGCGTACGCTGCCGGCGAACACCGGCGCATCCTGCGGCAACCACGCAATCTGTGCGTGCCAGTCCGACTGCGCAAACTCGCGCAGGTCCACGCCGCCGTAGCGTACGGCTCCCGATTGCGGATCGCACAAGCGCAGGGCCAGGGCCAACAGCGAACTCTTGCCTGCGCCACTGTCGCCCTGCAGGACAATGCGTTGACCAGGTGCCAGGGTCAGGTGTGTGGCTTGCAACACGTCGCGTGATTCTCCGGGCCAACGGAACGTCACCCCATGGAACTCCAGCGTCTGCGGCGCCGGCACCGCACGAGGGACCGAAGGTTCCTGCACCAGTGGTGCCTGCATCGCAACCTGCTGCAGCCGCTGCTTCGATGCTCGCGCTGCCTGCAGTGATTGCCACGCCAGTCCCATGCCGGTGGCCGCTTCGTAGACGGCCACTGCCATGAAGAACAGGCCACCTGCGGCCGCAGCCGCGATACGGCTTTCATGCGCTGCCTGCAGCAACAGCCACAACAACGCAGGCAGCGAAACGGCAACCACGATGGCATGCAGCAGCACACCGGAGGCAAGCCGTTGCCTGCGCTCGCGCTCGTGCCGGCCTACCTCTGCACTGGCGCCATCAATGCGTTCGATCCAGGCCTCCACTGCGTCCATCATTGCCAGATCGGTCGCTCCTTCCAGTCCTTCGAGCACGCTGCTGCGCAGGCCGGATCGCGCCCGCGCGCGGCCTTCCTCCAGCGCATTGGTCTGCCGGCTGATCAACCACGGAATCGCCGCCGCCAATAGCAGCAGGGTGATGGCCAGCAGTGCGCCTGCGCCCGGCAAGACCAGCGTCGCCACACCGATCGCGACCAGTGCCAGCCCACCGAAAGCGAGCAAGGGACCCAACGCGCGTACCAGCAGTCCGTCCACGTTCTCGATATCGGCTACCAGCCTTGCGAGCAGATCGCCTACGCGGTGGCGGCCGAGCCCCAAAGGCGCCAGCGGTAGCACGCTC
>JBDTZK010000432.1:0-2795 GCA_040005195.1 Pseudoxanthomonas sp. | reverse complement strand
GAAGGGTGCGAATACCAGCGGCAGTGCAACCATCGCGGAAACCAGCCACGCGGCACCTGTCTGGCCACGGACTGCAGGAAAACATTCTGCGTCGTGGAAAATGCGAGCGGCTGCACGCTGATGTTGTCCAATACGATCTGCGGCGCTTCTGCATGCAGTGGCCGCAAACGGATATAACGCGCTTCTGATTCAGGCAAAGCCACCCAGTCATGCCCACCATTACCACCCGACACGGTACGCACCACGCGCCATTGCTGGCGGTCGTCGGACACTGCAATTTCGTAATCGGAAGCCGCTACCTTCGGCATTCCCGCGTGCACGGCACCCCACAACAGAGTCAAGCCGCCGAACTCGCGCGTGGTTCCAAGATCAAGCACCAAGGGCTGCCGCGGCGCATCGGCAGTGCGCCATACCAGCGAGGTGTTGGCACCTGAGTCATCGACGGCAAGGGAGGCCATCGCATCGTTCGCTGCCGCACGTCCCGTTTTCATATCCAGCACGCGCGCCGTTGGCGCATAAGGCGTATCGGGTTCAGCAGGAAGCGCTGTGAGCGTGAGCTCATCAAAACAGACCGAACCCTTGCCACCGGCATTGTTGTAGACCGTGAATTCCAGCTTCTGGCTCTTGCGCAACACGCGCTCCGGGTCTGGCCCCCAGGCCTTGTCAATATGGCGCTTCTTGTAGCGCACTGCAGTCCATTCGCGGGGGAAATCGTACTTGGGTTTGTTCACCCACCACACGTTGTCACCCGTGGCATCGACTACCTTGAATTGCAGGTCGTTGCGTGGCGAATCACCGCGCATCCGGAAATCGAAACGATAGTTATCCGGGTAGTCCAATGGCAACTCACGCTGCAAGCCGACGTAGCCGGAGACACCGTTGTAGTCGTAGTCCAGGCACAGCGCCTTGCCTGTCACACCTTCAACCTGGCGCAGGCTGCCACTGACCTGATTGGAGGTGACGACCTGCCAGCGTGTCGGGTCACTGAAATCATCAAGCACATCAGACTTGCCTTGAGCATGTACCGGCAATGTGACCACCAGCATTGAGCCGACAACCAGCCACCCGATCAATTTCTGCAAAACCTTCATCCCTTTACGCTTCCCAGCAATAAGCCCTGGATGTAGTAACGCTGCAACACCAGGAACAGCAAAAGTACCGGCACGATGGTCACCACCGATCCGGCCATCATCAACTCGTAGTCCATCACATGCTCACGCGACAGCGACGCCAGGGCGACAGGCAAGGTCTGCAGCCTGTCGTCACTGAGGATGATCAACGGCCACATGAAATCGTTCCACGCGCCCAGGAAACTGAAGATCGCCAGCGTCACCAGGATCGGCTTCAGTGCAGGCAATACGATCTGGAAGAAGATGCGCCACTCACCTGCCCCATCGATGCGGGCGGCCTCCAGCAGTTCATCCGGAATGGATCGTGCGTACTGGCGCACCAGGAAAATGCCGAAAATCGCCGCCATGCCCGGCACGATCGCACCCATGTAGGTATTCACCAGACCCATCTGCTTCAACAGCAGGAACAGCGGCATCATCGCCACCTGACCGGGGATCACCAAAGCAGCCAGCAGTGCCTGGAACGTGCGATCACGCCCCTTGAAGCGCAGCTTCGCAAATGCGTAGCCGGCCAGGGTATTGAACAGCACCGACAGCACCATCACGCAACTCGAGATGAGAAAGCTGTTGAACAGGAAGCGGCCCATGCCCGCGCGCACGAAGAGCTCGCGGTAATTGGCCAGCGTGGCATGCGTGGGCAGCAAAGGCGGTGGAAAATGACTGGCTTCCCCGGTCTGCATGAAAGAGACCGACAGCATCCACAGCAAGGGCGCCAGGCTGGCGACTGCCAGCAGCACCAGCAGCGCATTGATGACCAGCGAGGGCAGCAACCGGGTCTTCATTCCACACCCTTCCTGCGTGCGAACCACAACAGTCCACTGGTGGTGGCCACCATCAGCACAAACAGCAGGAAAGCCACGGCCGACGCATTACCCAGGTTCCACCACTTGAAGCCTTCCTCATACATCAGGTACAGCACGCTCTTGGTGCTTTCCAGTGGACCGCCCTGGGTCATCACGTACGGTTCTGCAAACAACTGGAAATAGCCCGCCATGGTCAGGATGCTGACCAGCAGCAGCACCGGCCCCAGCATGGGCAGGGTCACGTGGCGGAACTGCTTCCAGGTGTTGGCCCCATCAATGCGCGCCGCTTCGTACAGGTCTTCCGGGATGCTCTGCAAACCGGCGAGAAAGATGATCATGTTGTAGCCGAAGTTTTTCCAGACCGCAAACAGGATGATGGTCGGCATGGCCCACTGCGGGTCGCCCAGCCAGTCGATGGCATCGAAGCCCAGCGCGGAAAGCCCCCAGTTCACCAGGCCATACTTGGTGTGGAACAGGTACCGCCAGATCACCGCGACGGCGACCACGGTAGTGACCACGGGCGCGAAATACGCAGTGCGGAAGAAGGGTTTGAGTCGCCCCAGTTTCGAGTGCAGCAGCAGGGCAGCACCCAGCGACATGGCCACCGACAACGGCACGCCAACGACGACGAAGTACAAGGTGTTGCCCAGTGATTTCCAGAACAGCGGATTCTGCAAAAGGCCCACGTAGTTGCCGATACCGACGAAACGCAGATTGCCCAGGTCCGCCAGGGCGTAGATGTCGAAGTCGGTCAGGCTGAGTGCCAGCGCAGCGATGACCGGCAAGCCGAAGAACAGGCCAATGACCGTCAGCGCCGGCGCGGCGAACAACCAGCCTGCGGTCGAAGGCTTCATGGCGCACC
>JBDTZK010000431.1:0-2801 GCA_040005195.1 Pseudoxanthomonas sp. | reverse complement strand
GCCTTCAGGGTCAAACAGCGCAGGCTCGGACAGCAGGATGTTCATTGCCGTGCCACGCACGCCTGCAGCGCTGAGGCGTTCGACCAGGCCGGCATGGGTGCGTCGCGACCACGGCCAGCGCCCCAGCTCAGCAAGGCTCTTTTCATCGATGGCAACCACCAGGATGCGGTCGTCGGCTGCTTCGGAACTGGCACGGGTCAGCGTGTCATAAGCCCATGCATCGGCACGCCAGGTCACCGCCATCAGATGCACCAGCGTCACCAGCGCCGCGGCGGCAAGTCCGGTCAGCACGCGCGCCTGGAGACGCGTTGCATTGGTGCGTGCCCGGGTCATAGCGCCAGCAGCAGCCACAAGAGGCCGCCGCCCGCCACGGCCTTGCATATTGCGCAAGGAATTTTCACGCTTTGTGCCGGGGGCAAGGGTCCTTCAAAACCATCTTCACCAATGGCCTGTGCGCGTAGATACCAGGTTCCTGCCGGCAGCTTGGGTAAAGTGATCTGTGCGTCGGTAACGATCTGGTCGACGCGTGTTTTGTGGAAGTCAGGCGAGCGTGACAACTGGAAACGATAGCGTTGGCCTTCCGCGCCCTTGCGCCAGCGGAACGTGATTTCCCGCTTGTCGACTTCGCTTTCCAGCGGGCCCGATTCCTGCAGTGACCTCAGGGTGAAAGTGGTCGGGTCGCTGTAAGGCCCCACGCGCCCGTTACCCGCTTCGGTAGCGACGCGCCAGAAATAGTGGCCGGGTGGCAGCGGCTGCGACACACGCAGCGCAGTGGATTTTTCTTCCAGCGCAAGCACCGTGGTCTGGAACGAAGCATCAGCGGACAGCTGGAAACGATACTGCGCTGCATCGGCAATGCCCGCCCACCGGAATTCGGGTTTTTGTTCGCGCACCGTGCTGTTGTCCGAGGGCGAGATTCCGATTGGCGCCTCCAGGAACGCTTCTGCAGTAAAACGGGTGATGCTGTCCCGGCCTTCGAGACCGGCACCATCGATACCGCGGATGCGCAGTGAGTATTCTCCTTCCTGCAATTGCGGCAGGGTGATTTCTGGCTCAGTGGTTTCGGTGTCCACGACCAGCGTGTCAAAGGTGGGGGAGTTGCTGACCTGGACACGGTACTGGCGTGCACCGGTGAGCGCAGGCCATTCGAATCGCGCGCGCGCGCCGGAATAGAGGGGCGTAGCACCGTGCAGGTCCGGGGCGGGGAGCAAGGCTACCGCGCGAATGCCGCCCGCCTGGTGCTGGGACACTACCGCGCCGTAGTTTTTCCTGACCAGCGTGTTGCCGCTTTTGGCGCTGACGGCGACGGTGCCTTCGGTGACTTCCGCCTGGGTGCGATCAGTGGCTGTGGTGTTCACCCGGAAGCGCGTACCGCGAACCGCAGAGCTGGCATTGGGCGTGTCGACGATGAAAGCGGGCGCCGCGCCGCGGGTGGGAACCACGTCGTTGGTAATACGGCCGCGCTGCAGTCGCAGTCGGGTATCGACCATGCCGCTTTTACCGTAGCGGCTCATGCGATCCAGTCGAAGTTCACTGTCGCCCATCAACAAGAGTCGGCTGCCATCGGCGAATTGAAGGCTCAATGTGGCGTCGCGGGAGGTTCGCAGCAGTGCGCCGATGCCCAGTTGCATGCCCTCGATAATCGGACCGGCGTTGCCCACGCCGCTGACCGATGCCTCACCACGCACTGCCACCACTTTCGCCAAGGCAGGTTGCAGGTGCAGCCACGCCAGTGGGAAATGCAGGGTCGTGCCGGGCGGCAAGTGGTAGGGATTGGCGATGTCGTTGTGTGCCTGCAGGCGCTGCCAGGGAATACCCGGCTTGAGGTATTCGCCAGCGAGACCCCAGAGCGTGTCGCCGGGCCGGATGCGGTAATTCCAGTCCTGTGCAGAGGCCAGCACCGGTAAGCAGACCAGCAGGAGCAGCAGCATCCAACGCCGGGCCAGGTGCCGCGTGCCTCCGTGGCAGATAGGGTCGCGTTCCAATATAGCTGCCATCCCTATATGTAATGATTGTCCCGAGGGGGGATTATAGGTGACCCATCCCGTCTGATGTCCTGTCAGAGGCCCTGAATGCGTTTTGGGGATTTTTTCAGGAAAACATCAAGCACAGCCAGCAGGGCCACTGCCGTAGACAGGACAAGCCGGATGTCAGCCAAGGGACGCGATGTACTGGTAGTCGGCGGCGGCCACAACGGCCTGGTCTGTGCCACTTATCTGGCCCGGGCGGGTTTGAAGGTCACGCTGCTGGAGCGCCGCACGGTGGTGGGGGGTGCCGCGGTGACCGAGGAGTTCCACCCCGGTTTCCGGAATTCGGTTGCGTCCTACACCGTCTCGCTGTTGCAACCCAAGGTCATTGCCGATCTGGATCTGTTCGCACACGGACTGAAGATCGTGCAACGCAAGCGCGGCAACTTCCTTCCGCTACCCGATGGCCAGTACCTGCTCACCGGCGGTGGCGAGACCGGATCGCAGGTGGCCAAGTTCTCGCGCCGTGATGCCGAACGGCTGCCCGAGTATGAGAAGCGCCTCGACGCCATCGCCGATATCCTGCGTGCACTGGCCCTGCAGCCGCCGCCCAACGTGACCGACGGTGGCTGGTGGAAGGCACTTCCGGAACTGATGCGCGCCGGCCGCCTGGGCAAGGAGCTGCACAAGCTGGACGAAACCCTGCGCCAGGAATTGCTGGACCTGTTCACCATCTCGGCTGGCGAATACCTGGACCGCTGGTTTGAGAGCGCGCCGATCAAGGCGGTGTTGGGTTTCGATGGCATCGTCGGCAACTACGCGAGCCCGTACACG
>JBDTZK010000430.1:0-2803 GCA_040005195.1 Pseudoxanthomonas sp. | reverse complement strand
AAAGCCGCTGATTTCTCGCCCGATAAGCGCTGCAACCGCGCAAGCAGGACCAGAGTGACGGCCTCTCCCGCAGGATCCGGCAACGCACGTTGCCAGGTCAGGGATTTCTGGAGCAGCGTCCGCGCCCGCTGCAACTTGCCTTCGTCGATCAGCAGGCCCGCCTGCTCGCTCCGTGCGCGTTCGGCGAACATGGCGTTGCCACCGGACTCGACCTGTTGCAGCGCCAGCAGTGCCTCCGGCCTGCGCCCCAGTGTCACCAGATTGATGGCACGGTTATAGGACAGCTCCTGATTGGGTTGTCCGACAGCCTGTGCTGCAGCTTGGGCCTGCCGATAATAATCTTCAGCCACTTCGGGTGAATCCAGGTAATCAGCGTGGATGGCCCCGATATTGGTCAGGGTCACTGTCCTGGTGACGCCGGCGTCATGGACTGTGGCGTGTTTGGCAAGCTCATTGACCTGCAGATAGGCGGCTTCAGCATGGTGCAGCTGGCCGGCGGTATGAAAAATGGCGCCCGCGTTGGACAGCGCCCGCAACCTGAACTCCGGGGGCAGTTGGCGGTTCTGCTCCAGCCTGGCCTTGATCAAGTTCGCGGTTTCCGCTGCGCGGGTCTGGTCGCCAAGCATGCCGACCACGATGCCCAGACAGCACAGTGACTTGATCTCCTCTTCCACGGGAAGCCCTGGCGTGGCAAGCAGGCTTTCCGCAATACCCACCGCAGCGGCAGGCTCGCTTCCGCGCAACTTGAAGCAACGGCTGACCTTTTCCTGCAGCGTGCTTTCGGGTGCCGCATGCACAGGCAGTGATGCCGTTGTCGTTCCCAGCAGCACCACCAGCACGAGCGAACATAATTTCGGCGTCATCATCGATCTCTTGAGTGATCGGAACGCCGTTGATTGACGCGTTGCTGCCGCAGATCGATTCCCGGGGGACCAATCTCGCATACGTGTCTTGACCAACAACTCCCCTGGCTATTCTTTAACTTTTCGACGCGCGTACGTCAACGGCCTGGGTTGATAGCCTGCTCTGGTATCCTTCTGCACCCCCACGCCGCAGCTATATAAGCATGATCGAACTCAATCCAGTCCGCCAGCGCATAGCCGATCTCCAGGAACGGCTGCTTTCGCTTCGGGGGTATCTTTGACTACGACGCCAAGCGTGAGCGTCTGGAAGAAGTAAACCGCGAGCTCGAAAATCCGGATATCTGGAACAACGCCGAATATGCGCAGACCCTGGGTCGCGAGCGATCCAGCCTGGAAAAGAACGTCAATGGCATTGCCAGCCTGGAGGAAGGGCTGGGTGAAGCCAGTGAGCTGTTGGGATTGGCCGAGGACGAAAACGACGAAGACACTGCGCTGGCTGTAGTGGCTGACGTGGACGGATTCAACACGCATGTGGAGAAGCTGGAATTCCAGCGCATGTTCTCAGGCGAGCTGGACCCGGCCAACTGCTTCGTCGACATCCAGGCCGGTGCGGGCGGCACCGAGGCGCAGGACTGGGCCGAGATGATGTTGCGCATGTACCTGCGCTGGTGCGAGTCGCGTGGCTGGAAGACCGAGTTGATGGAAGTCAGTGCCGGCGAAGTGGCGGGCATCAAATCGGCTACCTTCCGCGTGGAAGGCGAATACGCCTACGGCTGGTTGAAGACCGAGATCGGTGTGCACCGGCTGGTGCGCAAGTCGCCGTTCGATTCTGACAACCGTCGCCACACGTCGTTTACCTCGGTCTTCGTATCGCCGGAAGTCGATGACAACATCGAGATCGACATCAATCCGGCTGACCTGCGCACCGACGTGTACCGTTCCTCGGGTGCAGGTGGCCAGCACGTCAACAAGACAGAGTCTGCGGTTCGCATCACCCATATTCCAACCAACACCGTGGTCGCCTGCCAGACCGGCCGCAGCCAGCACCAGAACCGCGACAACGCCATGAAGATGCTGGCAGCCAAGCTGTATGAGCTGGAAATCCAGAAGCGCAACGTCGAACGCGACGCGCTGGAAGCCACCAAGTCCGATATCGGCTGGGGTAGCCAGATCCGCAATTACGTACTGGACCAGAGCCGCATCAAGGACCTGCGTACCGGGGTTGAGCGCACGGATACGCAGAAGGTGCTGGATGGCGACCTGGACGAGTTCGTCGAAGCAAGCCTGAAATCCGGATTGGAAGCCGGCTCCAAACGCAGCGACGCCTGAACAACGCATCATCGGCCATCCCTCCATCCTTCTTCGAAAGCACGCCGTCATGACCGACCCGATCCCCGCGCCGCAACCCCCCGTTGACGAGAACAGCCTCATCGCCGAGCGCCGCGCGAAACTTACGGCTCTGCGCACGCAGGGCATTGCGTTCCCCAACGATTTCCGCCGTGTCGAATATGCCGGTGACCTGCAGGCGCAATACGGGGATACCGAACTGTGGTCGGCTGAAGCGCTGGAAGGCTCGCAGCGCGTAGTGAAAATGGCAGGCCGCTTGATGGCCAAGCGGGTGATGGGAAAAGCCAGCTTCGCGCAGATACAGGACGAATCGGGCCGCGTGCAGCTGTTCCTGCAGTCCAACACACTGGGCGAGGTCTACGATGCGTTCAAGGGTTGGGACGTCGGTGACATCGTCGGCGTGGAAGGCGGACTGACCCGCACCCGCACCGGTGAGCTTTCAGTGAAGGCCATCAGTCTTCGTTTACTGACCAAATCGCTACGCCCGCTGCCGGACAAATGGCACGGTCTGTCGGACGTGGAGCAGCGCTATCGCCAGCGCTACGTGGACCTGATCGTCACGCCCGAAGCGCGCGAAGTCTTCATCAAGCGTT
>JBDTZK010000429.1:0-2816 GCA_040005195.1 Pseudoxanthomonas sp. | reverse complement strand
GCTGCCGCGTAATGGTTGCTGAGGCCGACGCGGGCCCAATCGCGCATCAGCGTGCGCGCTTCGTCTCCGCCGAAACCCAGCGTGCGGCCGGGCAGGGCGCCCCGCAGGTCGGCCAGCCAAGGTACGAACTGGAAAGCAAGCGGAAACAGATAGCGTTTCGGTGCCGCGAAATTACGCCAGTAGGGCGAGCCACTGGCAACCAGCCACAGGCGCTGGAATGCCTCTGGATGCATGCCGGCAAAGCACGCAGCGAACTGGGCACCAATGCTGTGCCCGCCGATAAAGTACGGCAGTTTGCGGCAGTGTTCGGCCACCGCAAACTGGCTGCATGCAATATCCAGCGACAGGATTTCCCGGTAACCCCAATCGATTTTTCGGCTGGCGCGCAGGCTGCTCCCGCCATTGCCGCGCATCTCGTGCAGGAATACGGCAATGCCGTGTGCAGCCAGCGTGTCTGCCAGCGGCAGGTAGTGACGTGCTGCCACGCCCAATGCCGGCAACCACAGCAGCGCTGCCTGCGCTTGCTCGGGAATGCGAGCGATCAGTGGGTAGCGGTGACCGTCTTGGGTGGATAAGGGAAATTCCAGTGACTGCACACTCATCGCAACGGTGACGCACCGAAGTGATCCAGCACCAGGATATCGCTGCGACCAGGGCGATAACCGCCCAGCAGTGCCGCATGGACATAGTCCGAAGCGGCCAGGCAAGCCTCCAGCACGCCACGTCCCAGGCAGAGGTTGGCCGCGATTGCCGATGCCAGTGTGCAGCCCGTGCCATGTGCGTTCAGAGACAGTCGCGGGTGGATGATTTCCTGTGCGACGCCATGGGTGTGGAAGACATCGGTGACTTCGGTCGTCCCTTCCAGATGACCTCCCTTCAGCAACACCGCGCCCGCGCCCATGGCCCGTAAATCGGCTGCCGCCTCGTGCATGGCCGCCACGCTGGAGAGCTTGCGCCCCAGCAACAGTTCTGCCTCGGGGAGATTCGGGGTGAGGATCGTGCAGGCAGGCAGCAATCGGTCGCGCAATGCCTGCAGCGCGTCATCCTGCAATAGCTTTGCACCACTGGTGGCCACCATAACGGGATCCAGCACGACCGGAAGCGGGTTGCCGCCAGCGCCGTGTTGCGCCAGTGCTGAAGCCACTGTCTGGATCACTTGGGAACTGGCCAGCATGCCCAGCTTCACCGCGCCGATGCTGAAATCATCGAAACACGCCTCAATCTGCGCCTTCAGGAATTCCAGCGGCGGCACGTGCACGGCGGTCACCCCGCGCGTGTGCTGCGCGGTCAGTGCCGCAAGTGCGGAAAGACCGTGCACGCCATGGGCGGCAAAAGTCTTCAGGTCAGCCTGGATGCCGGCGCCGCCGCCCGAATCGGAGCCGGCGATGGTCAACGCGCTGATGGGGCGGTTCTCGACAATCTTCATTTCCTGTGGGCACTCCCTGATTTGCGTTGTCGATAGCCTGCATAGGCCAAGCCCACGCTGCCGGTCAGCGCTGCCGGAAAATACAGCGTGCGATAGCCGAAGTGCGAATACAGCCACGCACCTGCGACGCCGCCCGCCAGGAAACCGAGTATGACCAGCACGCAGAGTGCAATGCGCCGCTTGGCAACAGGCAGGCCACGCAAGGCATGGCCCACCGCGATGCCGAGGTCAGTGAGCAACCCGGTGACGTGGCTGGTGCGGATCAGCGAGCCGCTGTAGGTGGAGGCCATGGCGTTCTGGAGTCCGCACGCAGCCGCGGCCAGCAGCGCGCCAGCAATCAACTGTCGCTCGAAAAGCGGTACCGCCGCGACCAGCAACAAGGCCTCGATGGTCAGCACCACCCCGTATCGCCGCCCCAGTTGCAGGGTGCTGTCCTGGATGATCAAACCACTGGCCACCGCGCCTGCCATGAAGGCCATTACGACCGCCAGCAGGCGTCCCATCGCCCGCGTGTCTCCGTGGGTGATGGCGGCGCCAAGCAATGAAGTAGTGCCAGTGAGATGGGTGATGGCCTGGTGTTCGAAACCCAGGTAGCCCACCACATTGACGATACCGGCAACGAATGCCAGCCCGGCTGCGCCCAGCCAGACCCAGCGGGGAAGTTGGATTCCCATCGGGTGTGCCGGCCTCCTGATGCAAAGATGGACCGCAGTATGCGGTCCATCCGGTTTCCTTGCGTTTGTCGCGTGTCAGATCACAACACTTCGGACGCGTAATCAGCCAGTCGTGAACGCTCACCGCGACGCAGCGTGATATGCGCGCTGTGCGCCCAGTTCTTGAACCGGTCCACTGCGTAGGTCAGGCCCGAGGTGGTTTCGGTCAGATACGGCGTGTCGATCTGTTCCACGTTGCCCAGGCACACGATCTTGGTGCCGGGACCGGCGCGGGTGATCAAGGTCTTCATCTGCTTGGGCGTGAGATTTTGTGCTTCATCCAGGATCAGATAGCGGCTGAGGAACGTGCGCCCACGCATGAAGTTCATCGAACGGATCTTGATGCGCGAGGCCAGCAGGTCGTTGGTGGCCGCGCGGCCCCAGGCGCCACCGTCCTGGTTGTGGGTCAGCACTTCCAGATTGTCGGTCAGCGCGCCCATCCACGGCGTCATCTTTTCTTCTTCGGTGCCGGGCAGAAAGCCGATGTCATCGCCCACTGAAACCGTCGCGCGGGTCATGATGATTTCGCGATAACGCTGCTGGTCCATGGTCTGCGCCAGCCCAGCCGCCAGCGCCAGCAGCGTTTTGCAGGTACCGGCAGTGCCCAGCAGGCTGACGAAGTAGATCTCCGGATCCATCAGCGCGTTCAGTGCGAAATTCTGCTCGCGATTGCGTGC
>JBDTZK010000428.1:0-2816 GCA_040005195.1 Pseudoxanthomonas sp. | reverse complement strand
TCTTTGGACTCGCTGCTGGTTTCCTGGCTGCGCGAGTCATCGCCCAGCTGGCCGGGCTTGTCTTCGTCCTTCATGCCCTTCTTGAAACCCTTGACCGCTTCACCCAGGTCGTTGCCGGCGTTGCGCAGGCGCTTGGTGCCGAAAACCAGCAACACCACGACCAGCACGATGATCCAATGCCAGATGCTCAAACCGCCCATGGTGTACTCGCAGGAAAATGTGGGCGCTCAGGATAACGCAGCTGCGTGCCGGTTGATTGCCAGACAGGCACGCAATCCGGTCGCAGCGCGTATTTCATGGCGTGGAGGGCAGTGCTTCACTGCGGATTTCGCCTTCCACCACGGGCTGGAAACCCGAGGTCTGGGCCTCGTTGCCGACCGGCATGGTCTGCGCCGGGGTGCTTGAGCCGGTGACCGTGACCGGCGCGGCGATCGGCGCGTTGCCGGCGGGCACGGTGTCGTCGCCCCGTGCCGCGCGTGCGATGGCGGTGGATTCTTCCAGCTGGTCGCGGAAACCGACGACGGCATCGGACGGTTGCCCGGCGCGGCTCTCGAAGATGGCGCGCGGGGTCGCCGCGTTGCCATAGGCCGCCACGTTGGCGTCATCGTCGATCTGCAGGATCGCGCCATCCAGCGCGACGCCCGCGAACAGGCCGCGCGCGCGCGACCACGACCAGATCTCGGCCTTCAGCTGGCCATCGGTCGAAGCCGACGCATTGCGGCCCACCGGACCCGCCGCCACGCCGGCATCGGCGCCGAGGGTGAACTTGCCGTTGACGATGTTTTCCAGGTTGCGGTCGTTACGGAACACCAGCACCAC
Source organism: Pseudoxanthomonas sp. (assembly GCA_040005195.1). Classification (GTDB taxonomy): domain Bacteria; phylum Pseudomonadota; class Gammaproteobacteria; order Xanthomonadales; family Xanthomonadaceae; genus Pseudoxanthomonas_A. The sequence goes on along the minus strand of JBDTZK010000428.1, from coordinate 1,997 downwards.
ATCGGACGACTGCACACCGGCCTGGAAGCCGATGCTGCCACCGGTGAGCTTGATGAAGACCGGTTGCGACCAGCTGCCGTCACGGTTCTTCACCGACATCAGCCCGTGTCCACGACGGCCGCCGATTACCAGGCCGACCTTCAGCGTGTCCGGGATGACCACGATGGCGCGGCCTTCGTCCAGCAGTTTGTCCGGGATGCCCTGTTCGGGAATCTGCTGGATCTCGCTCAGTACGCGGACCGCATTATTGGCGCGCTTGTCCTCTTCCGGCCCGGCGATGGCCTGGCCTGCAAATGCGGTGGCCAGCAGCAGGCCGGCAAGGCGCGAAACGGGAAAGGTGCGAAGGGCAGACATGGGTGGCTCCGGGGATTTGCGGTAAAGAATTCGATGGCGAAGTTGCGCAGCAGGAAGACGTGCTAACGCATTGATAGTGAAGCGTTGAGCTCTGAGCCTAGACGTGAACGCGTGAATCGTCGATGAGTTTTCCTGCCCTGACCGCCACCCGGTCTGCACAATCCCTTCTGTCATCATGTGGCGATGCCCTCAATCCCCGACAGCCCTCCACGCATCGCGCTGGTGGTCGCCAATCTAGGTACGCCTGATGCGCCCACCGCCCCCGCAGTGCGCCGTTACCTGGCCGAATTCCTGCATGACCACCGCGTGGTCCAGCTGACCCGCTGGCTGTGGTGCCCCCTGCTGCACTTCGTGATCCTGCCGCTGCGTGGTCCCAAGGCGGCCGCGAAATACGCCAAGGTCTGGCTGCCGGAAGGTTCGCCGTTGGCTGTGCATACGCAACGGTTGGCCGCCGCCATGCAGGCGCGTCTTCCTCCCTGGCGCGTGCTGCCTGCGATGCGTTACGGCAACCCCTCGTTGAAAGGGCTGCTGCCATCGCTGCGTGCCGAAGGAGTCGAGAAAGTGGTCGTGCTGCCGCTGTATCCGCAGTATTCGTCCACCACCACGGCATCGGTGCAGGACGTGGTGGACAGGGAAGCGGCCGGCTTGTCGGTGCATTTCATCGATGACTACTCGACCGACGCGCGCTGGGTCGCCGCCATTGCCGATTCCATCCTTCGCTGGCGCCAGCAGCATGGCACCGGCGAACACCTGTTGTTTTCCTTCCACGGGCTTCCGCAGCGCATCGCCGACCAGGGTGATCCCTATCCACAGCGTTGCCAGGACAGCGTGCAGGCCATCACGGCTGCGCTGGGTCTTGCGCCTGCCGACTGGACGCTCACCTTCCAGTCGCGATTCGGCAAGGAGCGCTGGCTGACACCGGCCACGGACCACGTGTTGGACGGGATGGCGGCGCGAGGCATTCGCCAGGTGGATGTGGTCTGCCCCGGGTTCGCGGTCGATTGCCTGGAGACACTGGAAGAAGTGGCGATGCAGTTCGCCGAAGGTTTCGCGGAAAAGGGCGGTGAGCTTCGTTATATCCCCTGCCTCAACGAGGCCGATGCACATGCCGATGCCCTGGTGGAACTGGCCCTGCGTGTGATGCCGCAATGACGGTGCAGGAGATCGCTTTTGACGTCACCCTGGGGCGCATGACCGGCCTGCGCAGCGGTCAGGTGGGCGGTACCAGAGTGCTGGCGCTGCATGGCTGGCTCGATAACGCGGCCAGCTTCCTGCCGTTGTCGGCCGAGTTGCCGGACCTGGATCTGGTGATGCTGGACCTGCCCGGCCACGGGCGCAGCGCGCACCTGCCGCCCGGTGCCGACTACACCCTGTTGGCCACGTTGAACACGGTGCTGGATGTCGCCGATCAACTGGGCTGGGAACGCTTTTCCCTGCTCGGACATTCGATGGGTGCCGGCATCGGCAGCCTAGTGTCCGCGTCGGTGCCCGAGCGGGTGCAGCGACTGGTGGCCATCGAAGCGCTGGGTGGGCTGGCCGAGACGCTGGAACGCACGGCGGCCCGCCTGCGTGAAGGCGTGGCCGCGGCCCGCGCATCGGGATCGAAGAAGCTGCGCGTGTTCCCCGACCTGGCTGCGCCGATC
>JBDTZK010000427.1:0-2817 GCA_040005195.1 Pseudoxanthomonas sp. | reverse complement strand
GGCTGTACGAAGGCGCCAAGGCAATCCTGCTGGACATTGGTTTGAGCCGCGAGGAACTGACCCGCGCGCTCTACGCCACGCTGGATGCCAACGGCATGCACGGCGATGGCGTGCATGCTTCTGGAGTGCATGCTTCTGGAGTGCAGGCTTCTGGAGTGCATGTCCGCCTGATGGTCACGCGCGGGGTCAAGAGCACGCCCTATCAGGACCCACGCGTCACCATCGGCCCACCCACCATTGTCATCGTTCCCGAATACAAGACCGCTGCCACCGACACTGCCGCGCATGGCCTTTCGCTGTACACGGTGCATGTGCGTCGTGGTTACCCGGACGTGCAGGACCCCAAGCTCAACTCGCACAGCAAGCTCAACTGCATCACGGCCTGTATCCAGGCTTACGGTGCAGGTGCGGATGAAGCACTGATGCTGGACCCCCATGGCTTCGTGGCCACCTGCAATTCCACGCACTTTTTCATCGTGCGCAAGGGTGAAGTCTGGACCTCGACCGGGCAATACTGCCTGGGCGGCATCACCCGCGCCAACGTGATCACCATCTGTCGCGAGAATGGTATTCCGGTGTTCGAAAAATCCTTCAGCCTGACCGATGTCTATGGGGCAGATGAAGCCTTCGTCACCGGGACGTTCGGCGGCGTGGTACCCGTACACACGGTTGACCACCGCAGCATCGGCAACGAACCGCGCGGGGAAGACGCGCGCGGACCGGTCGTGCAACGCCTGCAGTCGCTGTATCGCGCCTTCGCAGCGGCGGATGTCGCCGGCCGGACCCGTCCGGCATGAGCACACCAGAGGTGGTACGCATCGCGATGTGGTCGGGACCACGCAATATTTCCACGGCAATGATGCGCGCCTGGGAAAACCGTGGCGATTGCGCGGTCAGCGACGAGCCGTTGTACGCACACTACCTGGACCACACTGGCCTGGATCATCCGGCCAGCGAGGAAGTCATCGCCGATGGCGACACCGACTGGCAATGCGTAGTGGATTCACTGCTGGGACCAGCACCAGGCAACGCGCCCATCTGGTACCAGAAGCACATGACCCACCACCTGTTGCCGCACATGGACCACGACTGGATCAGGGGGCTGCGCAACGTGCTGCTGATCCGCAACCCGCGCGAGGTGGTCGCCTCCTACGTGAAGTCACGTGCCACGGTGACCGCCGACGACATCGGCCTGCCGCAACAGGTCGCCTTGTACGACGAACTCTGCGCCGCAGGTTCGCCCCCACCCATTCTCGATGCCGGCGATTTTCTGCGCGCGCCAGAACTTCATCTGCGCAAGCTATGCGAGTGGCTGGGCATTCCTTTCACCCCGCGCATGCTGCAGTGGCCCAAAGGCTCACGCGACACCGACGGCATCTGGGCACCCCACTGGTACGCACATGTGTGGGAATCCACCGGCTTCGAAGCGCCGGTGGAGAAGGAACTGGATCTTTCAGGCGTGGCCGCTGAAGTCGCGGAGGAATGTCGCGGTGACTACGAGCGGTTACATGCGTTGCGGATGCAGTTCCAGCAATAGAACTCTTCCGGCAGGTCGCCCAAGGATGCATGACCAACCTGATGTCATTCCGAACGCTGTGAGGTATTTGCTACCTCGCAGGTAGAAACAGATCAGGCGCGCCCACTTCTCACGGTGTGGGCGTGACCGGATCGGGCGGGCCTTCCGGCTCCGGCGGTGGCGGTGCGATAGCCGGCGTGCCGGGCAGGTAGAACTTCACCCTGTCGAACAGGCGGCGATAGAAGTCCTGGTTCTGCACGGTATTGCTGCCCACCCGCACCAGATTGGCATTGCTGGCACCGATGGGCAGCGGCAGCGACACCGAGCCGATCATGTTGACGCCAACGCTGGCCGAATTGGATTGCGACGTCAGCGCGTAACGGTCCTGCACGGCGTTGATGAAGACGATCGCCCCACCCTCGGATTGCGGCACGCAGGTCGCAAGTACCTTCAGCTGCGTGTGTACATCGGATTCGGGCTGGAAGTTCTTGCCCGCCTCCACCGCTTCCTGGGTCATCTTGCTGATCACATAGCCCTGCCCCAGCAACGCGCGCCGCGTGGCTTCGCAGGCAATCGACGGTGTCACCGGATAATTCCGCGAATAGGTGTCGTCGGCGCCGAAGGTCTCACCCAAGGGCGCTGGCTCTTCCTTGCTCTTGTGCGTACTGCAGGCGGCGAGCGATGTCGTCAGGACGACGGCGAGCGAGAGGGACCGGAATAACAAGGGAGTAGACGACATGGGCATATCCGATTTTCAGGTATGTCCGAGTTTAGCCATCACGTGTGCAACACAGCTGAACACGGCCTCATCTGGACAGCATGCGGACTGGTCATCCCGCTTTGGGTGTGGCCGCTTCTGGGCCAGCCTGCATCGGGAAAGCACCAGGCCGGTGCGAGCGCCGCCGCCACTGAATGTCTCCAAGCGCACCGGTGTCACGCACAGCCCATCGCATCCTCAATCAGCACGACAGGTCTGGACACTATTCCGCTGCCTCAGGCGCGCCCATATTGCCCTTGCTGTACATCCCGGAGCGGTCGAAACAACACGCGCGTCGACTGCCGCTGGCAAGCTTGTCGCAGGCCACGCCGATGCGCTTGACGCGTGTGTCGGCCTTCTTGCCGGAGGTGATCCAGTGGATCCAGTCGCGTCGCGCCACCGGCGTGATCTCAGCCCATGTCGCCTTGGCGGCCGGGTTGCTGGCCAGCGCCTGCTTCAGGTCCGCGGGCACTTTGGGTTCCGGTTCTTTTTCCACCGGCACGATCTGGAACGCCACCTCGTCACCCACCGCGACACCGGCCGC
>JBDTZK010000426.1:0-2820 GCA_040005195.1 Pseudoxanthomonas sp. | reverse complement strand
GCCTTTGTCGCAGCGGTGAGCAAGACGCCGAAATGCGCGAGCATGCGCACGATTGGCTTCCTGGGCGATGCCGGCTCTGACCCGGGGCTCGAACCAGTCGTACGCTACCTGTTTGCTGGGCGCATGCGCGGCCGTGAAGGCGCCAAGGCGCCAAGGCGCTCTGGAAAATCACAGATGCGCTTCCCTTTCCCAAGGTCGCAAAGGGTGTCTCGTGGCAGGCCGGCAGTTGCCGTGTCGGCAAAGTGGGGGATGACAAGGTTGTCGCCATTGTGCGAAGTGACGATGAACAGGAATATCTGGGTGAAACCGCTTGGGCGCGGCGGCTGGATCTGGCGACCGGCAGATTTCAGGTTGTCGATCCCGCGGAGGTTGACTGCCTCAACGAAGGTTACGGCGAAGGTTCCTGACGCCCGCAAGCAAGGCATCTGGGATAATGGTCCTCTTTCGCAAGGCGACGGCCATGACCCAGAAGACCATCCTCAATGACACCCATCGTGCGCTTGGCGCCAAGATGGTCGACTTCGGCGGTTGGGACATGCCGATCCACTACGGCTCGCAGCTCGACGAACACCACTTGGTGCGTCGTGATGCGGGCATGTTCGACGTCAGCCACATGACCGTGGTCGACCTGCGCGGCCCGCGAACCCGCGAGTTTCTGCGGTACCTGGTTGCCAACTCGGTGGACAAGCTGAAGAAGCCAGGCAAGGCGCTGTACACGGCGATGCTGGATGAGCAGGGTGGTGTGATCGATGACCTGATTGTCTACTTCATGGCAGAGGACTTTTTCCGCCTGGTCGTCAATGCGGCGACCCGTGACAAAGACCTCGCCTGGATACAGAAACATGCCCAGGCGTTTGAAGTGCAGGTGAAGGAGCGTCCCGAGTTCGCCATGATCGCCGTGCAGGGCCCTACCGCACGCGGTCGCGTGATCGGGTTGCTGCGCGAAGCCGATCGCGTCGCCGCCGACAAGCTGGCCCGCTTTGCAGCCTTGGAAGCAAAGACAGTTGAGGGTGTACCGCTGTTCCTGGCGCGTACCGGTTACACCGGCGAAGACGGTTACGAGATCGTGCTGCCACAGGAAGCCGCGGTCGGGTTCTGGAACGCGCTACTCGATGCAGGCGTGAAGCCTGCAGGCCTGGGTGCACGCGACACGCTGCGACTGGAGGCTGGCATGAATCTCTACGGCCAGGACATGGATGAATCCACCAGTCCCTACGAGGCTGCGCTGGCGTGGACCGTGACGTTGGATGAAGGGCGCGATTTCATTGGGCGCGGTGTGCTCGAATCACAGGTCGCCGAAGGCGCGCCGCGCCAATTGATCGGGCTGGTGATGGATGAGAAAGGTGTCCTGCGTCACGGTCAGAAAGTACTGACGGTCCATGGCGAGGGCGAAATCCTTTCCGGTACGTTCTCGCCCTCGCTCGGCAAGGCCATCGCGTTTGCGCGCGTGCCATCCGGTGACACCGGTCAGGTGCGTGTTGAAATCCGTGGCCGTGAAGTGCCGGTGCGCGTGGTGAAATTTCCGTTCGTTCGCGAAGGCCAGGCACAACCCGGCGTGCTTGAGTGAACGTGTGCAAACCTGCGTGTCCACTGAGCGAAATCCTTGGTTAAACTAACGCCGCACGCCCCCCTCAACCCGATCCCACGGAGCAGCAACATGAGCGAGATTCCAGGCGACCTCAAATTCCTCAAGTCCCACGAATGGGCGCGCGTCGAAGGAAGCGGTCGCGTCACTGTCGGCATTTCCGAACATGCACAGGGCCTGCTTGGCGACCTGGTATACGTCGAGCTGCCAAACGTCGGCGACCGCATCGAAGCAGGCAATGCTGCAGCGGTGGTCGAGTCGGTCAAGGCAGCGTCCGATGTCTACAGCCCGCTCACCGGCACGGTGGTCGAAGTCAACTCGGACCTGGCTGACAAGCCGGAGACGATCAACGAAGACGCCTATGGCGACGGTTGGATCTTCGTGATGGAGATCGAAGAGCCGGACCAGCTTAACGACCTGCTGGCACCAGACGATTACGCAGAGCTGCTCGAAGAAGAAGATCACTGAGTCGGGGATCGCCTTTTTTTCCAGCCGGCCGCCATGTGCGGCCGGTTTGCTTTCAGCAGCAATGAGAATGAAGCGTACTGATGGCTTCGGGCCGTGTCTCCCACAGCAGACCAGGCGCATCGCATCCATCACCCGCGCACCGCGCCGGCATCCCCCATGGTTTCTTGCAAGCGAGGTGGCTGGTGATTTTCCTGTCTCGTTTGACGAACACTGGTTGCCCGGCTTGGAAAGTTTCGATACGCCGGCACCTACCCGTATCGGATGTCTGCAAGCGGATGCATGCGAGCGCCTGGAGAGTTTGGAAGTGGTTCAAAACGCATCTGAAGCCAGGAAAAGTTTGCGCAGATCGGCGCATTTTGACTTTTGCGACACTCAAATGAGCGGCGTGGTGCGACCCTCTGAAAGCTTCCGTTTATTGCTCAGAAGGTGTTGCTGCAACGCGTCGCAACCGTAACCCTTGCGGGCGTGCGATGAAGCGTGCAAAAGCGTGTGCGTAAGAAAACAGCAATAAACGCGGTGTTTTTCAACGCGCCGATGGAATGTGATGCTGCTGGTCTCACCAGCCTTGGGCGGCTCGCCGTAAATGCATGCCCTCTGCCGCGCAAAGCCTGCCGCTGGCCGGGTAAAAATATTTTTGCAAAAGTGTTGACACATTGAAAAAGCGTCATTAGGTTTCGCCCCAGCAGACATTTCCTGCGGAAGCAAGTGAGCCGAGTCATCGCGACAATAAGCAAAACAAAACGGCCCTACACCCGCGCCCTCGACAC
>JBDTZK010000425.1:0-2825 GCA_040005195.1 Pseudoxanthomonas sp. | reverse complement strand
TGACACGCAGACGGCCACCTTCGACTTTCCTGAAGTGAAGGTGATTTGGACGCAGCCAAAGTGGTGGCTGCGATCCGTGGGGACGCACGCACGGTGACGGACGTGGAGGCCTTGATCGAAACGCTGCGCGCAATCGCGCATGGCGGCGACCACGTCGTTTTCATGTCCAACGGCGGATTCGACGGCGCACCGCGCCGTTTCCTGGCCGCACTCCAGGGCTGAGCAGGCAGGGCGCATGTCCACGGGTGATTCGCTGCCGTTGTTTCCGCTGCAGACCGTATTGCTGCCCGGTGCGTCGCTGGGCCTGCGGTTGTTTGAACGGCGCTATCTGGACATGGTCCGCGACTGCGGCCGCAGCGGCCACGGCTTCGGCGTCTGCATGATCCTGCAGGGCAGTGAAGCGGGCGTGCCCGCCGTGCCGGCAGCCTTCGGCACCGAGGCCGTGATCGAGGATTTCGGTACTGGCGATGACGGCTTACTGACCTTGCAGGTACGCGGCGCACGCCGTTTCCACGTCGAGCGCACGCGCGTGCGCGACAACGGCCTGATCATCGGCGACGTGCAATGGCGCGAAGCTGACCTGGACGACGCGTTGCGAGCGGAGCATGCGCTGCTGGCCACTGTGCTGCAGCACTTCCTGGACAAGGCTGGCGGTGAACACAGCAAGGTCAGCAATGCGCGCTTCGACGATGCTGCATGGGTAAGCTGGCGATTGGCCGAATTCCTGCCGCTTGAACACGCGCAACGATTGTCGGTGCTGCAGGAAGACGATCCGCACGTACGGCTTTCTATGCTGTTGCAGCTGATGCCCTGAGCGCGTGGCTTGATTTTACAAGGCCTGGTCCCACTAGGCCTGATCCGACGAGGCCTGATTTCACGAGGAGTGCTCGCCACCGTTCTTGGCTGCGTGTTTGTCCTGCCGCTATTGCTGCTGGGCATGTAGTGCGACAGGGTCACCATGAGCAGCGGCTATCGACACGCTCAGCACGAGCGGGGATTTTTTTGCAGAGGATCAGCGCGCAGGCCGATCCGTGCGCATCCGCAGCACCGGTAACTGCGACTCTGGATGCAGGGCGATGCGGTGTTCCAGTGGTCCGATGGCCTGAATGAGCGCTTCCAGCGAAGAATCGGCTTCACGCAACGGTCGCCACATGCCGATGACTTCGAACGCGCGCTGGTGCTGCAAAGTCTGCGCGCTACCGATCCACAAGGGTACGTCCCCCGGCTGAAGGTGTGCAGGTGCGGCCCAAAGCCGCAGTGCGAGCAGTTCGCCCGGCGCCGCGCCGTCGCGCAGCATCAACAGGCTTTCGGCACGTGTATCCAGGGTCGCGGGAAGCACGGGTAGCTGTTGTTCGGGCAGGTCACTGTCGAGCATGTTCAATGCTTTTTCCCAGCCTGCCTGGTCCTGTACGCGCCAGCCCGCCGCCTGCAGTTGCGCGCGCAGCGGCGCCAGCGGGCCGGCGACCTGCACGTCCAGTGGCCAGCGCTGCTCATCGTCGAACTCGTTGCGTCGCGACGGTTGCTGTTGCCATTCGGTTTCCCACCACGCGTCCATTGCCAGCGACACCGGCGCCGAAGGCACTTCGAACTGGGCCAGCGTTGGCTGGATGCTGCGCGGCGCGTGCCATAGCGCGGCCACGATGAATGCACCATAGAACAACCACGCCAGCGGTTTCATCCACAGCGAGCGCACGCTGCGTCGCCGGTAGGCGATGCCCAGCGCCAGCAGCCAGAAAATGCCGAACAGCATTCCGCCGATCACGTCGCTCAACCAGTGCGCGCCCAGGTAGAGGCGGGCGAAGCCGATCAGCGCAACCACCAGCCCAGAAACCAGATAGGGCCAGATGCGGCGGCGGCCCGGCAATTCACGCGCGATCAGCACGGCGAAGAAGCCGAAGGTGATCGTGGCCATGGTGATGGTTATGGACGGGAAGCTGAAGCCGCTGCCTACTGCGGGCGGGCGCGGGAAATCCACCGAGATGCCCAGCCATGCGGTCAACACCAACCCGAAGGCCAGTGCCGCTACCCAGTGCGCCGCGGCCATCCAGCGCTTGCGCCAGACCAGGTAGATCAGCACCAGCAGCGAGGCGGGCGCCAGCACTTCCACATCGCCCAGCGTGGCCAGTGCGGCCATCGGATAGTCGGCCAACGGGTTGCGCAATGCCAACATCAGTTCGTGGATCGCCAGGTCGACGCGCAGCGGTTCTCCATGGCCAATCACGATGGCCAGGAAGCCGAACCAGATCCAGCCAAAGGCCAGCAGCATGACCGCGAGCAATGCCAGTGAAACCGACTCGCGCCGGTGCGGATCAAACAATGCGATCGAATAGCGCCCCAGTACCGGATGTTTGCGCGACCACACCAGCGCGCGCGCCAGCAATGAATCCGCATGCGCGGCGAACCAGCGGTACGTGTACAGCACGACGCCCCACGACAGCGCCAGCACCGCCAGCAACAACGCAATCACCAGCGCCAGGCGACCGGCCACGGCAGCCACGGCGTCGTAGGCTTCGCCCAATACCCAGCCCGGAATCAGGAACAGTGCCGCCCAGCTCACCGCAGCCAGTGCGCTGGCAAGCACATAGCGCCGCAGTGGCATATGCAGCATGCCGGCGATAGCGGGCACGAAGGGACGGATGGGACCCGCGTAGCGCGCAATCAGAATGCTTTTGAGCGCATTGCGGCGGAACATCACTTCCCCACGGTCCAGCAATTGCGGATATTTGCGGAACGGCCATTGGTTACGCAGTTGCGGACCCCAGCGCCTGCCTATCAGGAAACTGGTGGCATCACCGACGAATGCGCCGAGCGCCGCGGATACCAGC
>JBDTZK010000424.1:0-2829 GCA_040005195.1 Pseudoxanthomonas sp. | reverse complement strand
ACGTGGATGCCGACAAGGACGGCGCCATCAGCAAGCAGGAAGCATCTTCCAATGCCGGCCTCTCGCAGGTGTTCGACCAGGCCGATGGCAATGCCGATGGCAAGCTGACCGCTGACGAGTACAAGGCGTTCGTGAGCAAGAACTACGGCGACGCGAAGACCAAGTAAGTCGCAGCAACCATAGCGTCAAGATGCCGCAGATCATCGCGGCAACAGGGGAAAAGGCGGCGAAAGCCGCCTTTTCTTTGGTTGTTGCAGACCAGGTTGTTCCAGGCGACCACGCAACACGCGCTCCGCATGGTGTCGGGCAACGCATGCGCATGTCGAACGGATTACTCCGGAGCCTGCCCACGCCGCACTGTTATCCTGCGCCCTGCAACCAGAGGCGATAGCGATGACGCGTGGAATCAGCTGGGTCGGCTTCGACGGCGACGACACCTTGTGGAAAAGCGAGGACTACTACCGTGCGGCGGAGCTGGAGTTCGAGGGCATCATCGGGCAATACATCGACCTGACCGATGCGCGTACCCAGCAGCACCTGCTGGAGGTGGAGCGCCGCAACCTGCGCATCTTCGGCTACGGCGCCAAGGGCATGACCCTGTCGATGATCGAAGCAGCCGTGCAGCTGACGGGCGAACGCATCAGTGCCCGCGATATCCATCGCGTGATCGAGATCGGGCGCGCCACCCTGCAGCACCCGGTCGAGATCATCGACGGCATCCGGGAGGCGGTGCAGTCCATCGCCCAGCATCACGAGATTGTGCTGATCACCAAGGGCGACCTGTTCCACCAGGAATCCAAGATTGAACAGTCCGGACTGGCCGACCTGTTCCATCGCATCGAAGTGGTGTCAGAGAAAGACCAGCCTACCTACGCGCGCGTGCTGCGCGAGCTGGGTACGACTGCTGATCGTTTCGTGATGGTAGGCAATTCACTGCGCTCGGACATCGAACCGGTGGTTGCGCTGGGCGGCTGGGGTATCTACGTGCCGTATCACATCACCTGGGCGCATGAGGCCGAGCACGCGATCGCCGACGGCGAACCACGAATGCTGCAGGTTGAATCGGCAGTGGATCTGGAAGCCGCCGTGGCCAAGGTTGCAGCATTGGCCGCAGCGTGAAGCATGCAGGCCCAGCATGGCGTTACCATGCCCGGAATCCAGGGAGACGACGATGAGCGCGCTGATCCAGATCACGGCGACGGCAGTCCTGAGTGTGCTGCTCGCGACAGGTTGGCTACGCCTGTGCCGGTGTTGAAGCCGCGCGTGCCGCCGATGCCTTTGCTGCGTGCCGCGTTGCTGCTGTGCCTGTGCGCGCTGTGCGCGATGGCCGTACAGGCCCAGGAAGTCGAGACATTCCAGCCACGCACCGGCGATGCGTGGATAGACCGGCATCTGGCCGACATGAACGACTATGCGGCGCGCTATCCGCAGAGTTTCGATGACGAGATTTCGCATTACTACTCGGTGCCGCGTGATTATGTGGAAGCGCTGCGCCAGCAGCCGGCGTGGCACCCGGGCGATGTGTTCATGGCCTGTGCGCTGGCCCAGGTATTGGCACAGCCCTGCCGCAATCTTGTGCGTGAGTGGTCGCGCGACCACGACGAAGGTTGGCAGGGTGTACGCCAACGCGTGCAGGGCAAGCCCGACCCCGCCACGACGCGTGAACTGCGCAAGGACATCAGGGAAAGCTACCAGCGTTGGGCGCGTCCGCTGTCCGAGTGACCGAACGCTGCCGCCGATCTATTCGGCAGATTGTTTGCGATAGGTGATCAGCAGCACCAGGTCGGCGTCGCCGGTCTGGCGGATCGCATGCGTGCTGCCGGGACGGGTGAGCATGGCATTACCTGCGGTGACCGCGTAGTCCTTGCCATCCAAGGTGTAAACGCCGTTGCCACTGATGACGTAGTAGATTTCGTCCTTGTGGTGCTGGTGAAAGCCGATGCTGGCGCCTGCATGCAACACGCGCTTGCGGAACTCGAACGACATGTCCGGCGCATCCTTGAAGAACGGATACGCCGTGGTCTTTCCGGTGCCGCCATGCGGTCCGACCTGGGGCAGGGCGATCTCGCGCTCATGCACGACCAGCGAAAGGGCCGGTTGCGTAGCGCGATCCTGCAATGCGGTCGGCAACGCGCCGCAATCCGTGTCGCGGACCACGTGCTGGGCAAACGCGGGATCCAGTTGCTTCCACCCATTCACCACAAGACAGGCGATGGCATACGCGCCACGCGTCTGGAAGTGTGTGTCGTCAGTCTGCTTCTGTTCCGGCACGTGCATGTAGAACGCTTTCGACGGCACATCACCCAGTGCGCGCAGCAAGTCCATGCTGGTGGTATTGAGATCGATCAGCCCGACCTGTTCTTTCGCTGCCAGATTGCGCACGGATTGCGAATACAGTCCGTGCGTATCCAGCAATTGGCCGTGGTCGAACTTGCGCCGTGCCACCGGGGTAATGAGGATAGGAATGGCGCCGCGTTCGCGTGCCAGCGACACATACCGCATCAGCCATTGCGGATAAGCCTGCAGCGGCTCGTTGTAGCGCGTGGGGTCTTCGATCTTCTCGTCGTTATGCCCGAACTGGATCAGCAGCACGTCGCCTTTGCGCAGGTCCTTGGCGATGCCGTCCAGCCAGCCCTGGTCGATGAAGCTGCGCGCGCTGCGCCCACTCTGTGCGTGGTTGCGCACGTCCCAGGTTTTATCCAGATAGCTGTGGAGCACCTGGCCCCAGCCCTCGCGTGGCGCGCGCTCAGGGCCATAGGCGCTGGCAGTAGAGTCGCCAGCGATGAAGGCGCGGCGCACTGGTTCGGCAGCAAAGACAGAGCCGGCAGC
>JBDTZK010000423.1:0-2831 GCA_040005195.1 Pseudoxanthomonas sp. | reverse complement strand
TCCAGCTTGCTGGCGAAGGTGGCCTGCGGGCGGCCCCACAGCGTGGCCAGCATCTGGCCGGTCTGGCTGGAGTCGTCGTCGATGGCCTGCTTGCCCAGGATCACCAGGTCAGGCTGCTCTTTTTCGATCAGCTTGAGCAGGGTACGGGCGGCGGTCAGGGGCTGGATCGGGCCGTCCACGACCACGTGGATGGCGCGGTTGGCGCCCATGGCCAGGCCGTTGCGTAGGTGCGCTTGGGCATCAGCCGGTGCGATGGTGGCTACGATGACTTCGGTGGCGATGCCCTTGTCGCGCAAGCGCAGGGCTTCTTCAAGAGCGATTTCATCGAAGGGATTGGCGGAGAGCTTCACGCCCTCGGTGACCACGCCGGAACCATCGGGTTTGACCTGGACGCGGACGTTGTAGTCCACCACGCGCTTGTAGGCGACGAGAATCTTCATCCTGCGGGAATTCCTGAGTAGGGGAAGGAGTGGCCTGGCTTGGCGTCAGCTGGCCGAGGGCAGGCGTCGATTTTACCGTTCGACTGCCGCCCGTGCGAGTGCGTACGCTTCAGGCATTCATGCGCCGCGCCAGCACGGCAGCAAACCGGTCCGCGCTGCCGGGCGCCTGGGTGAAGAACAGCGAGGGTTCGGTAAGTTCCATTTCCAGCAGGCGGGGAGCACCGGATTCGTCGCGGATCAAGTCGATGCGCGCATAGGTCAGCGATTGTTCCAGCGTCAAAAGTTGCCGGGTAGCTGCCAACAGGCGTTATGCCAGCGCCAGCTCCCCCGGGTCCGGATCACGGGCACTGATGCCTCGGCTGGCGAAGTGCGTCGCGGCTTCGGCCTGGTTCGGCGCCAGCTGCGCGGCTTTGCGGATCGAATGGCTGAACTGGCCGTCGAAATAGACCAGCGCGCTTTCGCCCTGCTGGTCCACCGAGGGCAAGTAGGGCTGCAGCATGACGCTGCGACCCTGCCCAAGCAGCCGGGCGATATGGTTGCCGGCGGCGAAATCCTGTGCCCGCGAATAGCGCTGGGTGTCGCGCGAGCCCGCGCTTATCGCAGGCTTGACCACGAATTCAATCGCTGTTTCGGCCGTCAGGAAGGCTTGCAGCGCGTCGAGGGGCTCGGCATCCGGCTCGACGAACGTGGTCGGCACGACCAGCAGGCCTGCTGCGTGCAATTCGCCAAGGTAATGCTTGTCGGTGTTCCAGCGGACCACACGCAAGGGATTCAGAAGGCGGGTGCTGTGTTCGACGCGATCGCACCAGCCCAGGAACTCAGCCAGGCGTTCGGTGTAATCCCACGGTGATCTCAACAGCGCGCCGTCGAACCGTGACCAGCTGACCGTGGCATCGTCCCAGGCTACCGATCGGGCTGCCAGGCCGGCGCGTGCGCAAGCGACGAGCAGGGGTTCAAGATCATCATCATGGCCGGTCGCGGCCACTGCGGAAACCAGGGCGAGTGTCTTCATGGACCCAGTTTAGAGGCGTGGGCGCGGCATTGACCCGAATTACCTGCGCGCGTGATGGGTGCGCGGTTAAAATCAGGGAATTTCCAGAATGGATAAGGTCATGGTCGAAGCAGTCGCCTCTCCCCCGGCAACCAAGGCAGCGCGCAGCAAGCTGTACCCGGATGCGAATACGGCATTGAAGGGCGTTGTGGCCGACGGCCAGACCATGGCGGTGGGTGGTTTCGGACTCTGTGGCATTCCCGAGGCGCTGATCCTGGCCTTGCGCGACAGTGGCGCCAAGGATCTCACTGCCATCTCCAATAATGCCGGTGTGGATGGTTTCGGTTTGGGCCAGCTGCTGGCCACGCGCCAGATCCGCAAGATGATTTCTTCCTATGTGGGCGAAAACAAGGAGTTCGAGCGCCAGTATCTGTCGGGCGAGCTTGAGCTCGAGTTCAATCCGCAGGGCACCCTGGCCGAACGCCTGCGTGCCGGCGGGGCGGGCATACCGGCGTTTTTCACGCGCACCGGGTACGGCACCATCGTGGCCGAGGGCAAGGAGACGCGGGAGTTCGACGGGCATCAGTACGTCATGGAAACCGCGCTCAAGGCAGACGTTTCCCTGGTCAAGGCCTGGAAGGCTGATACCGCTGGCAACCTGATCTATCGCAAGACCGCGCGCAACTTCAACCCGGCCGTGGCGACTGCGGGCAAGGTCTGCATCGCCGAGGCCGAGATCATCGTTGAAGTGGGCGAGCTGGATCCGGACCAGATCCACACACCCGGCATTTATGTCGATCGGCTCGTTCACAACCCCCACCCCGAAAAACGCATCGAGAACCGTACCGTGAGTGCGGCCGGAAACGGAGGAGCACGCTGATGGCCTGGACCCGTGACGAGATGGCCCAGCGCGCAGCACGCGAGCTGACCGATGGCGCCTATGTGAACCTGGGCATCGGCTTGCCAACACTGGTGGCGAACTACATTCCCGAAGGCATGGACGTCTGGCTGCAATCCGAAAACGGGTTGCTGGGTATTGGCCCATTTCCCACCGAGGACCAGGTTGACGCCGATCTGATCAATGCCGGCAAGCAGACCGTAACCGCGCGCGCCGGCGCCAGCTACTTCGGTAGCCATGACTCCTTCGCCATGATCCGGGGCGGGCACATCGACCTGGCCGTGCTGGGTGCCATGCAGGTCACCGACAAGGGCGATCTGGCCAACTGGATGGTCCCGGGCAAGATGGTCAAGGGCATGGGTGGCGCGATGGACCTGGTAGCTGGGGTAAAGCGCATCGTGGTGCTTATGGAGCACGTGGCCAAGGACGGAAGTCACAAGATTCTCCCCCAATGCGACCTGCCCCTGACCGGCGTGGGCGTGGTCAACCGGATCATTACCGA
>JBDTZK010000045.1:0-9533 GCA_040005195.1 Pseudoxanthomonas sp. | reverse complement strand
GCGATCTCCGGCACCGGGAACGGGGGCGCCTGGTTGACACTGGGTGGCCCGAACTCGTGCGCGGCCGCAGGTAAGGCCATGCTCGCCAGTCCCGCAGCCAGGACCAGCAAGAGGCGCGTCAGCGTGAGCATCCGCGGCACTCTATTAAGCGACTGATCCTGATCAGCTCGGGCGTGCATCAGTAGGTATAACCGACGCGAAGCATGACCTGGCGCGGATCGCCGATGTAGCCCACCACTGCCGGCCTTACCGAATCCGAACGCAGGAATCCGGCTTGCACGTAATGCTTGTTGGTCAAGTTGCGCGCCTCCAGGGAGACATCCCAACTGCCGTCGCTGCTGCGCCAGCCGATCGAAGCATTGAACAGGTCGAGAACCGGCGTCTGAACCAGATCTGGTTCGTTGGAGATGTTGTTGTAGACCTTGGAGGTGTGATCCCATGAACCGTTGAAGCTCAGGTCTCCCGGAAGGGCAGCGATCACGGGCGTGAACCGGAAGCCCACGCTGACCTTCTGTTTCGGCAGGCCCTTGATCTCCTTGTTCGTGCAGTCCACGTAGACCGTGCTGGCGTTGGCACAAACGAAATCGTTGGTGTACTTGCCGTCGTTGAAAGCCATGTTGCCATAGAGGTTGAGGCTGTCGCTGACCTGCCAATTGGGTTCCAGCTCAAGACCCCAGACCCGGGCGGCGCCTGCGTTGAGCACGGCCAGGAACTGCGAATTGGGAATGACGGTAGTGAGCTGCAGGTCGGTGTAGTCGGCCATGTAAGCCGTTGCGTTGAGCCTGAAAGTATTGTCCGCGGAGTTGATCTTGGCACCCAGCTCATAACTGTCGACCCACTCGGCGCCGTAAGGGGTGGGCTGGAGCACCGCCGTCACCGGGTCGCGCGAGTTGAATCCACCGCTACGGGTGCCGCGGGTCCAGGAGGCATAGGTGAACAACTGATCGTTGACTTCCCAGTTGACGCCAAGCTTCGGTGTGGTCGAGGAGAAGGTGGAGTGTCCTACCTGCTCGCCGGCCACCGATCCAATCGCCAGCGAATAGTAGTCCGTGGTCTCGCGCGTGTAGCGCAGACCAGCGACCAGGCTCCAACCGTCACCCAACAGGTAGGTGGCCTGGCCAAACACTGCGGGCGCTTTGACTTCGTTCCTCGCATCGTCAACCTGGTTGCCGCCGCTCGCGCCCTGCTGCGTACCTTCTTCCTCGAAGTAGTACAGGCCTGCGACACCCTTCAGTCGCTCGCCAGTAAAGATCGCATTGAACTCCTGTGTAAACCACGAGCTTTCCAGGCGCACCCGGTCTGCATTGGCGATCACCAATCGGCCACCATTCGCCGCGATCTTGGCCGCCGTAAGGAAAGAGTCGTTACCCATATTGCGCTGCTTCAGTGAGCCGTACCCAGTGATGGAAGTCAGCTGCACGTTTTTAGTGAAGTCGTAGGCCACATTGAGCGACGATCCGCGTTGGGAGACGGTCTGATCGAGGTTGGCGTACACCTCGTTGATGGTCAAGTCACGTCCGGGCACCGCGTACGGATCTATCACACCCGGCAGCACTACCAGCGGAATCGGAATGTTCGCTTCAGAATCATCCTGCATTGCGTAGGCCGCGAGCTCCATGGTCAGCTTTTCGGTGGGCTGAAACAGCAGCTTCATGCGCTCGGCGCTGCGGTCCATGTCGCCGATACGGTCGTCGTACTGCAAACCGTAGATATAGCCATCGCGCTCACGATGCACGCCGCTCAGGGAAAAGGCGAGCTTGTCTTCGATGAGTGGACCACTGAGATAGAACTTGGCCTCACGAGCATTCCAGTTACCAACACCCAGCTGGGCGGCGCCTGTCCATGAGTAGGAAGGTTGCTTGGTGACCAGCTTGATGGCGCCACCAGAGGTGTTGCGCCCGTACAGGCTTCCCTGCGGACCACGCAAAAACTCCACCCGGCTGATGTCGAAGAAGTCAAAGAATGCGCCCATGGGACGCGGCTGGATGACGTTGTCGATGTAGACGCCGACGGTACCGTTCGAGCGGATGCCACCAGTTTCAGTGCCAGCGCCACGCACAACGATCTTCATCTGCGACGATGGCGCTGTTGCTGGTGCGAGCACCACGCCTGGAATCTGGTTGGCTATGTCGCGTACATCCTTGACTTGGCGATTGCCCAACGCCTCGTAGCTCAACGCCGTCACCGAGATCGGCGTGGTCTTCACCGTACCGCCGTAGCGCTCGGCGGTCACCGTGACCTCATCAAGGGTTACTGCGCTGCTTTTTTGCCCCTCTTGCTCGCTATCGGTTTCTTCTCCAACTTGAGCTTCGGCTGACCCAGTGCCGGTCTGTGCAAACCCGATCACCGGGAATAGAGCAGCCGCAATCGCGACCATCAGGAACTTGCGCGCAGGACGAATATCGCTAGCCATATCAACAACCCCTTATTAAGTGTGCCGGGACATTTTCAAAATCCGATCTGAACGCTTGGCAGGGATAATTCCCTACAAAACCGCATATTTTTTCTAATCTCCATCCCCAGACCCGCTGGTATTACGCAGACAATCTTGTCCGCACTCCCAAACAAATTCAGGTCCTTAGATCTTTGCTTGTCTGAAGTATATACATTAGTAATTTAGGGCGGTCAATAGTGCCTTTGCCCTTAAATCGAAAATACTTTTTAGGCCAACGCGATTTGTCCGCCCGCATTCATTTCGAAGCACTTGCCATATGACACACAGGGAATACCAAGCCCAACACCTATCGGCTTTTTTCTTGATATTTCAATCGCACCAGTGGAATAGCTGGCCGTGGCATTCACGCTATCGATTCAAATTTAACCGCGCCTATTCTGGCGCGACCCAGGCGTTTGCCTGCAGATGAGCGTCATTTATGTGGCAGCGCGCCATCTTTTTCCGTCAATCAGAATGGCATTCTCTCAATACAAAACCGAGCCGAAAGACCTGATCTTGCGGCATCCATAGAGACGACGCAGATGAACGTCATCAATGGGTTCACCGTGACTGCGACTATCCATCACGGCTCACCAACACAGTAAACACCAGGCGCAACTTATGCCAAAGCCCTCAGATAGCCGCGCTTTGACGCAACGCTTGCAGCTGCCCCACACTCATTTCAAGCCATTCGGCCAAAACCGCGTCAGTATGCTGTCCAAGTGTTGGCGGAGGTAGCCGATAACTTATCGGTGTGTCCGAGAAGCAGATGGGATTGGCTACCAGAGGTATTGGTCCCGCGTGTGGATGCAGCATTTCGATACGCATGCCGCGCGCGACGACTTGAGGATCGGCGAAAACTTGATCGATCGTATTGATCGGACCGCAAGGCACGGATTGTGATTCAAGCGCACTGATCCATTGCGCGGTTGTTCTCATTACCGTGGTTTGACGCAGTAGCGGAATCAGAATTTTTCGGTGCTCCACCCGCTGTGGATTGCTGGAGAAACGCACATCCTGCGCCCATTCCGGATGACCTGCGACCGTGCAAAATCGCGCGAACTGCTGATCGTTGCCGATCGCCAGAATCATGTCGCCATCTGCGGTGGGGAAATCCTGATAGGGGACAATGCTGGGATGGGCGTTGCCCATACGCTGCGGCACTTGACCACCCACCAGATAATTCGATGCCTGGTTGGCAAGGCAAGCAATCTGCACATCAAACAGCGCCAGATCTATGTGCTGACCCAGTCCCGAGCGTGCGCGCTCGGCAAGCGCGGCCTGGATCGCGATAGTGGAGTACAGGCCAGTAAGAATGTCCGCCAGCGCCACGCCGACTTTCTGTGGTCCTGCGCCGGGTTCCTGTTGGTCAGGCCCGGTAATGCTCATTAGACCGCCCATGGCCTGGATCAAGAAGTCATATCCGGCACGCTTGGCATAAGGCCCTGTTTGGCCGAAGCCACTGATGGAGCAGTAAACCAATCGCGGTGCGATGGCGCGCAGACTAGCGTCATCCAGCCCGTACTTGTCTAACCCGCCGGGCTTGAAGTTCTCCAATACAACATCGGCCTTGCAGGCCATATCTCTGATCAAGGCCTGTCCCGCAGGCATGGCCAGGTCAACAGTAATCGAACGCTTATTGCGGTTGGCGCACAAAAAATACGCGGCTTCCCCCGTATCTCGACCTTCCACATCCCGCAAATTGGGTGGCCCCCAGCTCCGCGTATCGTCACCTTGTACAGGGCGTTCGACTTTGACCACATCCGCACCCAGGTCGGCCAGCATCTGGCTGGCCCAAGGGCCCGCCAGTACGCGCGACAAGTCGAGCACTCGAATGCCCGATAGTGGAGCACTTCGACCCGATGAAGAATTCATCTCAACCCGCAAATGCGGCGATTCCGGTGATTGCGCGGCCCAGTATCAGGGCGTGTACATCATGTGTGCCCTCATAGGTATTGACCACCTCCAGGTTCACCAGATGGCGCGCGACTCCGAATTCATCGCTGATGCCGTTGCCGCCCAGCATGTCTCGCGCCTGGCGCGCGATGTCCAGCGATTTACCGCAACTGTTGCGCTTCATGATCGAGGTCAGCTCGACCGGAGCATTACCCTCATCTTTCATGCGCCCCAGTCGCAGGCACCCCTGCAGGCCGAGTGCAATCTCGGTGAGCATGTCGGCGAGCTTCTTCTGCACCAGCTGGTTGGCCGCCAGCGGACGATCGAACTGTTTGCGTTCCAGCGTGTACAAGCGCGCACGATGGAAGCAGTCCTCCGCCGCACCGAGTGCGCCCCAGGCAATGCCGTAGCGCGCGCTGTTGAGGCAAGTGAAAGGACCTTTCAGGCCGCGTATCTCGGGAAACATGTTTTCCTCGGGACAGAACACCTCGTCCATGACTATCTCGCCGGTGATGCTAGCGCGCAGACCCACCTTGCCGTGGATCGGCGGTGCCGTAAGCCCTTTCCAGCCCTTCTCCAGCACAAAGCCACGGATCGCACCTTCGTCATCCTTCGCCCACACCACGAACACGTCGGCGATAGGACTGTTGGTGATCCAGGTCTTGGCGCCGCTCAGCGAATAACCGCCTGCCACCTTGCGCGCGCGCGTGATCATGCTGCCCGGATCCGAGCCGTGGTTGGGCTCGGTCAAGCCGAAGCAACCTATAAATTCGCCGGTAGCAAGCTTGGGCAGATAACGCTGCCGGGTCTCTTCGCTGCCGAAGTCGTGAATGGGCACCATCACCAGTGACGACTGCACGCTCATCATAGAGCGATAGCCCGAATCCACGCGCTCGATCTCGCGTGCGATCAGACCGTAGGACACGTAATTCAGGCCGGTGCCGCCGTAGCGTTCTGGAAGAGTTGCACCGAGCAGGCCAAGCGCGCCCATCTCACGAAAGATACCCGGATCGGTATGTTCGTTGCGGAAGGCACTAGTGACCCCGGGCGCCAAGCGTGTCTGGGCGTAATCAGCGGCCGCATCACGAATCATCCGCTCTTCGGCGCCGAGCTGCGCATCCAGATCAAGCGGGTCGTCATAGGAGAAAACGGTACGTGCCATGGGCGCCGCCAAACATAAGTGAGGCTGCCATCCTAGAAACCGGCGCAGCCGGGCGCAAACGAAAAAAGGACAACCAGATATGAGATTTATGCATATTTAATCGAATGCGGCTCAGTCTTTTTCGCTACTATTGGCCTATAAAATTCCTATTCACTCTCTTCTGCGCATGTCATGGCAAGAAAACTTCCAACATTCCAGGCCCTGCAATGCTTCGAGGCTGCCGCACGCCAGGAGAGCTATACACGCGCCGCACGCGAGCTGGCTCTTACCCAGGGCGCGGTGTCGCGGCGGATCGCCAGCCTCGAAAATTTTCTCGGCTTCGACCTTTTTCGCCGTACTCGCCATGGTGTGCTCCTGACCGAGGAAGGGGCTGTATACGCGCGGCGGATTGCGGGCCGTCTTGACGGGCTGGAACGTGACACTTTGGATGCGATGGCACGGCAGGGTGCCGGCGGATCGATCTGCCTGGCGTCGGTGCCCACCTTCGCTACGCGCTGGCTGCTGCCGCGCCTGTCGCACTTTTCAGCCGAGCATCCGGATATCACGATCCATCTCGAAACCCGAACGCGTCCATTCCTGTTTGCCGAATCCGGTCAGGATGCCGCGCTATACGCAGGTACCGCGGAACAGATCGCGCAGTGGCCAGGCATTCGCGCCACCGCGCTGATGCGCGAGGATGTGGTACCAGTGGCCAGTCCCGGGTTGCTGGCCACGCGTGCGTGCTGGACACCCGCCGATATCGCGACCGCGCCGCTGCTGCAGCAGTCGACGCGTCCGGAGGCGTGGCGGCAATGGTTCGCGGCGATGGAAGTTGATTCGCCCGCATCACTTGCCGGACCCCGATACGAACTGTTTTCGATGGCCGCAGCGGCGGCAATGTCGGGCCTGGGCATCGCACTGATGCCAAAAATGCTGGTAATGCCGGAGCTGGCACGTGGTGAACTTGTCATCGCGTGTGATCGTCCCTTGCAAGGCTCGCGCCACTATTACCTGGTGATTCCCGAGACCGCTGCCAAGAATGCCACGCTGAGTCATTTCGGTGATTGGTTGCAGAAGGCGGCGGCTGAAGAATAGAGCACGTATTCGGACCCGACTCCACGGCTACCCCTGCGAAAAAAATGAGTCCACGAACAATAGAGTGAATGAGTCGCTGCCATTGCGTGCAAAAAGCGCCCTACCTGATCCTATGGCTTCAGCACCGTCGGGTTGTAGAGCATCTCGATGCAGTCGAATACGTCCGATGCCAGCGGCCCTGCTCGGGTAAATGCGTCGCTTGCTCTTTTCCTTTTCAACGCGCTGAAGCGCATGCATCAGCGACTGACCTGCGCACAAAGCGCTGGGTCATGAGAGGCAGCGGAACAGGGAAATAGCTGCAAGAAACTGGCTGCGCTGAACCTTGCCCAGTTGCTCCCTTCAGAGCACAACCCTTTGATTCACTCTCCGCTACAAAATGACGTCGGCACAGTTCTTGACTTCCCCCATCACCGCATAGGTTCTGGTTTCACGAACGCCCGGAAGCCGCCAAAGCACGCTGCCGGCGATATTGCGATAGTCCGACATGTCGGCGGCACGCAACTTGATCAGGTAATCGAATCCGCCTGCGACCATATGACACTCCATGATGTCCGAACGCGCGAGCACCGCCTGCTGGAATTCCTCCAGGACATTGGGCGTGGTGCGGTCAAGCAGCACCTCGACGAAGACCAGCATCCCCGCGCCCAGCTTGTGCGGATTGAGTTGCGCGCGGTAGCCAAGAATGTAACCGGCAGCAGTAAGACGGCGCACGCGTCCCAATGTGGCGGAAGGCGACAAGTGCACGGCTTCGGCGAGCTTGGCGTTGGTGATGCGGCCTTCTTGTTGCAGCAAAGCGAGAATCCTGCGGTCGGCGCGATCCGGTGCAAACGATGTATCGCTCATGAGGCCTCTCTGCTCAAGGCTCAGCCACGGCGGCTACCGGAGCCCAGCATTCGCCGCAACGTGTTGTCCTTCCACAGGTAGTGATGCGCCAGCCCAGCCAGGGCATGCAAACCGATCAGCCAATAGCCGATGGAGCCGACGGTCTCGTGGACTTCGTTCACTTTCAGAGCCAGCGGCATATCCGGACCAGTCAGCGGTGGCAACTGGAGGCCGAAGAAGGGAATGGGTTCGTTGGCAGCGCTCAGCGTCACCCACCCCGCCAGCGGCATGCCGATCATGAACACGTACAGCAAAGCGTGGGTGACCTTGGACACAAGATGTTGCCACGCCGGCAGGGGCGGCACGATGGGCGGCCGCGTGGTAAACGCGCGCAGCAACAGGCGAATCCAGACCAGCGCGAAGATCGCCAGGCCGAACATGAAGTGCAGATCCTTCATCGTGGCGCGCGGCGTGCTGCCCCGTTCGAAAATGCCGCGCAGCTCGATGGAGGCATAGACAATGACGAACATCCCCAGCATCGCCCAGTGCAGGATGATCGACCCGCGGTGGTAGCCCTGGCTTGGTACCGTCGTATTCATGGCTTGGTCTCCTTGGTGGTTTGCGTCTGACGCCCGCACCGGCAATCCGCCGCATGTCGAGGGCCGACGTGATTAATCGAACTGGAACTCAATGCCAAGTTGTACTGATGACTGCACGCCGCCCGCACCATGACGCCAGCTTCTGCGGTATCCGCCGGATACTTCCCACTGGCCATGCGGTTGCCAGCGGAATCCCACGCTCCCACGCTGGGAGGTATCAGCTCCAGCGTCCAGGTTCTGTTCGTGCATGGCCTCCGCGCCCAGCCACAGGTCACGGGCGACTTGCTGTTCATACAGTACGCCTGCGCTCCACGCAGATTTTCCCGATCGTTTCGCATGCAGCCAGGATCCCTGTCCGGTTACACGCCCGTGTCCGAACGAGCCGCTCACGCGCAACGGTAGTTCCAGCAGCGTGTCGCCTTCACCCATTCCCGCAGCTCGATCACCCGTGGGCACACTCAACTCGGGTTCGATCGCGATCCCCACCGAAGTGTACGACTCCGGGCGCAGCATCCATTTGAAAGCCAGCTCAAGATCGTGGCTGCCAGATCTACGTTCCCCTCCATCGAATTCCGCAATCCCGTAGCCACTGCCAATAGCCAGTTCAAAGCGCTTGCCGAATCCCAACGTCAGTCCCAGTGCGGGGTGTGTGTGGATTACCTCATCGCCGCTACGCAACCGCACCGACTCCACTTCAAGTGCCCAGCCGTCCCTGGTATCGGTACCGCCCACTTCGAAGGGATCGGCGAAGACAGTACCGTATGCGGTCGAAGCAGACAGAAAGGCCACCGCCATCGCATGGCCACGCCGCGGCTCGAGGGTCGCGACCCCAGCTGGCGTGACGGTCACGAATCGCCAGCCCTGATGCTGGCCAGCAGTTCCTGCGCGCGATCCAGTCGCACGTGCCCATCGGCGACCAGGCGTTCGACCAGCACACCTATTTCCGCTTCCGAAGCACCTGCGTTAGCTGCCACATTGCGTGCGTGCAGCGACATGTGCCCTCGCTGTATGCCTTCGGTGGCCAGCGCGCGCAGCGCAGCCATGTTCTGGGCCAGGCCAACCGCGGCAGTGATCTCGGCCAGCTGTACCGCGCTCTTGACCGCGAGCAACTTCACCGCCGCTTGCGCGGTCGGGTGCGTCTTCGTCGCACCGCCCACCAGCCCCAGCGCCAGCGGCAGTTCGATGCTGCCGACCAGGTTGCCGTCGGCGTCCTTTTCGTAATGCGACAACGAGGTGTAGCGCCCATCGCGGCAAGCGTGGCAATGCGCGCCTGCCTCGATCGCACGGGTGTCGTTGCCGGTGGCCAGGACCACGGCGGAGATTCCGTTCATGATGCCCTTGTTGTGGGTTGCCGCGCGGTAAGGATCAGCGGCCGCAAAACGATAGGCCTCGACGATCCCGTCCACCACTTCCGTCCCGCCCAGCTTTCCAGCATCGAACACTGCGCGGGCGCGCACCAGTCGCTGGTCGGCCTTGTTGGACAGGATGCGAAGCAGGCTGCGGCCGCGCGCGATGGCGGCGATGCGTGGCGCCAGCGCCTCTGCCA
>JBDTZK010000422.1:0-2846 GCA_040005195.1 Pseudoxanthomonas sp. | reverse complement strand
CACTCCGGTCATGCCACCTTTACTGGCCAGGGTGATGCGTGAGCGGTGCGGGCCCAGCACCCGACCCACCAATTCCTCGTTGGCACCGAATCCGTACAACGCCGCAGTATCGAACAGGGTCACCCCCAGCTCCAGCGCCCACAACAGCAAGGCCTCGGCAGCCGCCTCTGACGGCGGCGTGGCATAGGCATGGCTCAGGTTCATGCAGCCCAGGCCGAGCGCTGAAACCTGGAACGGACCTATCCGGCGCTGCTGCATCGCGCTGGCCCTCAACCGGCCGCGTTGAGCTGCTGCTCGAGCTGGTGCAGCACGCGGTAGCAGGGCAATACCTGGGCCACGCCGGAATTGGGTTCGCGGCCCTCGCGGATGGCGGCGAAGAACTCGCGATCCTGCAGCTCGATCCCGTTCATCGACACGTCCACGTGGGAAACGTCGATCTTCTCCTCCTTGCCGTTGAACAGGTCGTCATAGCGCGCGAGGTAGGTCGCGGTGTCGCCGATGTAACGGAAGTACGTGCCCAGCGGACCTTCGTTATTGAAACTCAACGACAGGGTGCAGATCGCGCCGGTGCTGCTCTTGAGCTGGATCGACATATCCATGGCAATACCGAGGTCCGGATGGATCGGCCCCTGCACCGCGTTGGCCTGCACGATCTCGCCACCACTCTGATAAGCAAAAAGATCGACCGTGTGCGCGGCGTGGTGCCACAGCAGATGGTCGGTCCAGCTGCGCGGCTGGCCGGCCGCATTGATATTGCTGCGACGGAAAAAATAGGTCTGCACGTCCATCTGCTGCAGATTGAAATTGCCGGCAGTGATCTGCCGGTGTACGTACTGATGGCTGGGGTTGAAGCGGCGCGTGTGACCGCACATGGCAACCAAGCCAGTCTGCTGCTGCAACGCCACTACCGCCTCGGCATCAGCCAGGGTGTCGGCCAGCGGAATCTCGACCTGCACATGCTTGCCGGCCTGCAGGCATTGCATGGCCTGTGCGGCGTGCATCTGCGTGGGAGTACACAGGATCACTGCGTCCACTTCGGCCAGTGCCAGGCTGTCGGCCAGTTCGGTAGTGGCGTGGGCGATGCCGTACTGGCTGGCGATCTCGCGGGTCTTGTCCAGGTCGCGACTGACCAGCGACACCACTTCTACTCCGTCGATGTTGCGGATGCCGTCCAGATGTTTGATGCCGAAGGCGCCGGCCCCTGCCAATGCGACTTTTATGGGCTTGCTCATTCAGCGTTCTCCAGGATCAGATGGCCCACCGCCGTATTGGAAGCAGGCACGTGATAGAAACGATGCGCGACTTTGGGTGGTGGTCCGCCCGCCGCGTCCGCCATGGCGCCGCGCGCCACCATCCACATCACCAGTTCGATACCTTCGGAGCCGGCTTCGCGCACGTAGTCGGTGTGCGGCATGTCCGCCAATCCGTCGGGATCGGCGATGAGCTTGTCGAGGAAGGCGGTATCGAATTCGCGATTGATCAGACCAGCGCGCGGTCCCTGCAACTGGTGGCTCATGCCGCCGGTGCCCCAGATCTGCACATTGAGATCCTGGTCGAAGGATTCCACCGCCTTGCGGATGGCCTTGCCCAGTTCAAAGCAACGGCGCCCGGAAGGTACCGGGTAATGCACCACGTTGACCGCGAACGGAATCACCGGGCATGGCCACGCCTGCGGCTGGCCGCACATCAGCGACAGCGGGACGGTGAGCCCGTGGTCGACATCCATCTTGTTGATGATGGTCAGGTCGAAATCCTGCTGGATCACCGAGTGGGCGATGTGCGCGGCCAGTTCCGGTTGTCCGATCACCGTCGGCACCGGGCGCGGACCCCAGCCTTCGTCGGCGGGCGCAAACTCGGCCGCGCAGCCGATGGCGAAAGTCGGGATCATATCCAGACTGAAGGCCGTGGCATGGTCGTTGAACACCAGGATGATCACGTCGGGCTTGTTGTCCTGCAGCCACTGCTTCGAGAACTCATAGCCGCCGAAAACCCGCTGCCAGTACGGCTCGGTGTGCTTTCCCGAATCCAGTGCGGCACCGATGGCGGGCACGTGCGAGGTGTAGACGCTGGCAGTGATCCTGGCCATTATTTTTTTTCTCCAAGGTAACGGTTGCCTTCGATCGAACGGCCGCCGCTGATCATCATTTCACGGTACGCCTCTTCACTCATTCCGGTCATGCTGCCCGCCATCTGCTGGAATGACTGGCCGTCGGTCGCGCCGATCTTGGCCAGGAAATAGATATTGCCGCCGAGTGCGATGCAGCGGTTCAAGTCGCGGTCCAGCACGGCCAGCTTCTGCACCTCGCTCATCGGCCACTCGTCCAGATAGGCCCGTTGGTCGGCGCGGAAGCGTTCGCGGTTATCGGCCTTCATCAGCGACATGCAGAACTGGTTGAGGTGGTAACCCAGCCGCGATTGCTCGGCATCGAAGATGGTCGTGCCGGGCACGTCCCGATAGGGTTTGTCGATCGCCATGTCTAGGAACTCCAGTAGAGCCGGGTCGGGTTGTCAACCAGCAGCTTGCGCTGCGCTTCGGCGGTGGTTGCGATATGCGGCAGGTAGTCGACCAGCAGCCCGTCATCGGGCATGTGGTTCTTGAGGTTGGGATGCGGCCAATCGGTGCCCCACAGGACCCGGTCAGGGAAGCTTTCCACCAGGCGCCTGGCGAATGGAACTACATCACGATAGGCATTCTGCTCGCCATCCAGCGCCGGCGGACCGGACACCGACAGGCGTTCCGGGCAACTGACCTTGGACCAGACGTTGGGGTGCTCACGCATGAACTTCACGAACAGCTCGAACTCCGGCCCGTCGACCGGCTGGCTGACGTCGGGCCGGCCCATGTG
>JBDTZK010000044.1:0-9543 GCA_040005195.1 Pseudoxanthomonas sp. | reverse complement strand
GGATCCAACGTTTCATGCATCGCCCCTGTTGTGAGAGGCGAGTCTGGCGAATCAGGCCTTAACTTTTCGTCAACCCGCCAGGCTCAACCGCCCACTGAGAGATTCAACAGGGTGAGCGCTATGACATTGTTGAGCGCATGGGCACCGATGGCGGCCCACAAAGTCCGCGTCCGCCAATAGTCGAAGGCGAAGGCGGCGCCCATGAACCCATAGGTAAGCCATAGCAGCATGCTCGCGCGCCAGTCGTTCTGGGTGACACCGGGCACTTCATGCATCAGCGCAAACGCCACGCTGCTGATGACCACACCCAACCAAGGTCGGCCTGCGGCCCACAACCTGCCAAATAACACGCGCCGGAACAGCAGTTCTTCATACGCCGGCGCCATCAGGGTCCCGAAGACCATCATGAAAACCGGGGCCTCGGAATAGGCCGCCTTGATGAGCGCCTGGTTGGTTGGCTCGGGCTGCACGCCCCACCGTTGGCCCAGCAAACCGAGCAACGTACTCACGGAAACCGTCACCAGTGCAGTCAGGCAAACCCATCCCCATGTTGCCCAGCGGCATGCGGCAGCCCGCGAAGTGGCCTGTTCCTCGGGGGTGGCACGGCGGCGCCAGTAATAGACCAGCAAGGCGGTGCCGCCGGTACTGATCAGGGTCATCCAGATCATGGCGATTGCGCTGGGCTGGCCCAAGGCGATCAACATGGTGTCTGGCGCAGGCGTGTTGCCTGTCTGCAAAAGGATCTGGATGCCGCGACACACAGCCCAGGCAATGCCGGCGATCACCGACAGGGCCAGCAATGCGCCCAGCGTGATAAGCAGGTCCAGCACCAGGCCCCCGATTGGCCGATCAGTCCTGATGTTCGATTCTCCAGCGACGCCTGTGATCACAGTGCCATCCATGCAGCCGCTGAATAATCAAATCGGTGAACAATCAAATGGGCGGCGGCGGTGTTCTGCCGCCACTGTGGCGAAGGCCGCCTGCCCGCAGTGCCATACCACCATCAATTGAACAGCCGGCACATCGCTGGCATAGGTGCGATAGCACGACAGAAAACGCAGGCCAACATTTGCTTTTTTGTTGCACACAGAATCCGTCCATGGATTTCGGTTGGGTCAGATATCCAGGTTGGACACCTTCAACGCATTGGCATCGATGAATGCGCGGCGCGGCTCCACCACATCGCCCATCAGCGTACTGAATATCTGGTCGGCGGCGACGGCATCCTCGATCCGAACCTGCAGCAGGCGCCGCGTTTCCGGATTCACCGTGGTGTCCCACAACTGCTCCGGATTCATTTCACCCAGGCCTTTGAAGCGCTGGATGCTGCGGCCCTTCTTGGCTTCGTCCAACAGCCACGCCTGGGCCTCGGCGAAGCTCGAGATCGACTGCGTCTTGTTGCCGCGCACGATCTGCGCGCCTTCGCGAATCAACCCGTGCAACACCGCAGCGGCATCACGCAAAGGACGCAACTCGCCGCTCTCGAAAGCAGAGAACGGCAACACCTGGGTCAGTTCCTCACCCATGTGCTTGCGCGTCGCCAGCAGCGCGGCAGGTCGATTTTCATTCGCGGACTGCAGGGTCAGCGCATAGCGTGCACTGCCGATGCCGCCGCGATTGAGTTTCTTCTCCAGCGCATCCAGTTCCTGTCGTTCATCGACGTTCTGCGCCAGATGCGCGCTATCGAGCGGCGAAAAATCGATCAGCGATTCCAGCAGGATTGCATCGTAACGATGTGCATTGCGGGCAATCGCCTCACGTGCGCCCGCGACAGACAGCAACAGTTTCTCAAGCGCCTCGCCCGAGATCGGCGGCTCGCCTTCTGCGGGAATCAGACCGGCGTTTTCGACCGCGCTGTTGGCGAGATACACGTTGAGCGCCGCGTCGTCCTTCATGTACATCTCCTGCTTGCCCTGCTTCAACTTGTAAAGCGGCGGCAGGCCAATGTAGATGTGACCGCGCTCGATCAACTCCGGCATCTGCCGATAGAAGAAGGTCAGCAGCAGTGTGCGGATGTGCGAACCGTCAACGTCGGCGTCGGTCATGATGATGATGCGGTGGTAACGCAGCTTGTCAGGGTTGTACTCGTCGCGTCCGATACCGGTACCCAGCGCGGTGATCAGCGTGCCGACCTCCGCCGAGGCGAGCATGCGGTCGAAGCGGGCGCGTTCCACGTTCAGTATCTTGCCGCGCAACGGCAGGACCGCCTGGTTCTTGCGGTTGCGACCCTGCTTGGCAGAACCGCCTGCCGAGTCACCCTCGACGATGAACAGCTCGGACAGCGCCGGATCCTTCTCCTGGCAATCGGCCAGCTTGCCCGGCAGGCCGGCAATATCTAGCGCACCCTTGCGGCGGGTCAGGTCGCGGGCTTTGCGCGCGGCTTCACGGGCACGTGCGGCATCAATGATCTTGCCGGTGATGGCGCGGGCCTCATTGGGGTGTTCTTGCAGGAACTCCTCCAAACGTGCACCGAACGTGTGCTCAACGACCGGCCTGACCTCCGAACTGACCAGTTTCTCTTTGGTCTGCGACGAGAAGCTGGGGTCTGGTACCTTCACCGACAGCACGGCAATCATGCCTTCACGCATGTCATCGCCAGACAGGGTGATCTTCGCCTGCTTGGCAATGCCACTTTGTTCGATGTAGTTGGTCAGCGTGCGGGTGAGTGCAGCGCGGAAGCCGATCAGGTGGGTGCCGCCATCCTTCTGCGGGATGTTATTGGTGAAGCAGAACATGGTCTCCTGGTAGGAATCGGTCCACTGAAGGGCCACGTCCACCGTGATGCCGTTCTGCTCGCCAGTGACCGAGATGACATTCGGGTGCAGCGGGGTCTTCAGCTGCGCCAAATGTTCCACGAACGAACGAATACCACCTTCGTACTGGAACAAGTCCTGACGGCCTTCGCCGCGCTCATCGCGCAACGTGATCTTGACCCCGGAGTTGAGGAACGAGAGCTCACGCAGGCGCTTGGCCAGGATGTCGTAATGAAACTCGACATCCGTGAAGATTTCTGCAGCGGGCTTGAAACGCAGCAGCGTGCCGCGCTTGTCGGAGGCTTCAAGTTGCTTGAGCGGATACAGCGGCTCGCCAAGCGAATACTCCTGCTGGTAGTGGAAGCCATCACGCCACACGTCCAGCCACAAGTGCTCGGAGAGCGCATTGACCACGGAAACGCCCACGCCATGCAAGCCGCCCGACACTTTGTAGCTGTTGTCGTCGAACTTACCGCCGGCATGCAGCACGGTCATGATCACTTCGGCTGCGGAAACACCTTCTTCCTTGTGGATGTCGACCGGGATGCCGCGACCGTTGTCGTAGACCGCTACCGAACCGTCTTCGAGGATCTTGACCACCACGTCATCGGCATGGCCGGCGAGCGCTTCGTCGATCGCGTTGTCGACGACCTCATAGACCATGTGGTGGAGGCCGGTGCCGTCATGCACGTCTCCGATGTACATGCCCGGGCGCTTGCGTACCGCCTCCAGGCCGCGCAACACGGTGATCTTGCTGGAATCGTAGTTGCTGTTGGGCGTGGGGACGACGGGGGTGGTTTCTTCGGTCATGCGCTTTGGTTCGCCTGCTGGGCTCTTGCGGGCAAGCAACCGCATGGATCAGCGGAAGCACAGCCACACATTAGCTATAGGGAGTGAGGCACCAATTATAGCATTCAGACCAAGAGCAGGCTTTTGAACCAGGATCAGCTGAAGCATGATCAGCGCTGCTGTATTCGACCTTGTTCCACGTGGAACAAGGTCGGCGTCGCCATCTCGCTCGTGAGTGCAATGGGAGACTCGGTACCCGTGACAAAAATTTGCGCGCCGGACCCCAGCAGCCGGCGCAAGACGCGTTCCTGATGGTTACGGTCCAGCTCAGAGGATAGATCATCAAGCGCCACAATCGGCCACTCGTCACGTCGCTGGGCATAATCTTCCGCTTGCGCAAGCAATGCTGACAAAGCGGAAAGCTTGGCCTGCCCGCGCGAAAGGGTTTCCCGATGAGGATGCGCGGCGTAATTGATCCTCCAATCCGCTCGGTGAGGACCCGAAGTTGTGTAGCCCAGACTGCGATCGCGGTCGCGCGCCAGCAGTAAAGCATCCGACAACGACAGTTCATGGTTACGCCAGCCCGGCATGAATTCGATACTGCTGGCTCCCAGCGCGGGAACCAGGTCTCCCGCGACCACAACCAACCGGCCCTGCAATTGCTCCAGGTATTGCTGCCGGTGTCGGGTGATCGGCTCACCTACTTCTGCCAGCTCGTGGTCCCAGGCGTCAAGCTGAGGGCCTGGTGCACCCGATTTCAATAGGGCATTCCGTTGTTTCAGCGCTCGCGCGTAACGTCTCCACAGGGTCAGAAACTCTGGTTCCACGTGGAACAGACCCCAATCCACAAAACGCCTGCGCGGCTCACTGCCGCCCGTCACCAAAGCGTGGCTTCCAGGCTCAAAGCTCACCACCGCCAAGGCGGCACAGAGCTCACCTAGCTGGGTAACGGTTTCGCCGTCGAGGCGACCCACCCAAGCCTGTCCGGTATGGCGCAGGCCTGCGCGTCTATGGCGCCCATCCTGGCCCTCCGTCCATTCGACAAACACTTCGACTGCTTCATGGCCGGTACGTATCAAGCCATCACGCACCCTTCCACGAAAACTACGGCCGTACGCCATCAGGTGAAGCGCCTCCAGCAAGCTGGTCTTGCCCGCACCGTTGTCGCCCGTGATGAGGTTCAGCGCGGGACCAGGCTGAATCTCGATGGAGTCAAAGCGGCGGAGGCCGGACACTGAAAGCCGCACTACCTGCATGACAACCACTCGAAACCGGACACCCGAAAACAACTTCGCCCGGATAATTCCGGGCGAAGTTGGGTACGTTCCACGTGAAACAAGGATCGAATCACAGGCGCAACGGCATCACCACGTGCCGGGACTTCTCACTGCTGGCTTCGCGCACCAGTGCAGAGGAATTGGCATCGCGCAACTGGATGATGATGTACTCATCGCGCAAAGCTGAAAGTGCATCAAGCAGGTAATTGACGTTGAAGCCGATGGAAAGGTCGCTGACCTTGGTGTCGGCCTCGATTTCCTCCTGCGCTTCTTCCTGCTCGGGGTTGTGTGCGCTGATCTTCAACTGCCCGGGAGAGACCTCGACGCGTACGCCACGGTATTTCTCGTTGGACAGGATGGCGGCGCGTTGTAGGGCGGCTCGCAGGACTTCGCGATCCAGTTTGACTTCGCGATCAGCCCCAATCGGAATAACGGCAGCGTAATCAGGGAAGCGCCCATCGATCAGCTTGGAAGTGAAGGTCACATCGTCGCGTTTGACGCGGATATGGCTGCGCCCGATCTCCAGTTCCAGCTCACGGTCTCCGTTCTCCAATAGACGCTGGAGTTCAGTCACGCCCTTGCGTGGCACGATGATCTGGCGCTTGGCACCGGAAGCACCCTCAAGTGGTGTTTCACAGAGTGCAAGCCGATGCCCGTCAGTAGCCACACAACGCAGCAGCTTGTCGCCCAGATCAAACAGCAGCCCGTTAAGGTAATAACGGACATCCTGCTGGGCCATGGCGAACGCTGTGCGCTCGATGAGCTCCTTCAGCGCAGCTTCTGGCACGTTCACCCGTTCCGTGGCCTCAACTTCATCCACTGAAGGAAAGTCGTTGGCCGGGAGCGTCGCCAATGTAAATCGGCTGCGTCCTGCCGAGACCGTGACTTTGTCGCCGGTCTGACTGACGGTGATCTTGCTGCCATCAGGCAGGGCACGAATGATCTCGAACAGTTTGCGTGCGGGAATGGTGGTTTCACCATCCTGCGCATCATCGACTGCGCTGCGCGCGATCATTTCGACTTCCAGGTCGGTGCCTGTCAGTGACAGCTGCCCACCCTGGACCTGAACCAGGAAATTGGCCAGGACAGGCAAGGTCTGCCGTCGTTCTACCACGTTGACGACTTGCGCCAACGGCTTCAGGAAAGCTTCGCGCTGCAGACTGAAACGCATGTGGTACTGGCCCCTTATGCACTGGATCTTAAAAGAAGTATTAAATCAAAAGCTGGTGGTGATGGTTTCGCCGATTTCGGTGGAGAACCAACGTAACACATTGAATTTTATTTGTTTTCTGACTCTTGCAAACCCTGTATCAGCGGCTTGTTATTTGCACCACAACCTGTGGATAAGTTTAGGCTCTATTTTAATCCCCAACTTGTCCACAGGCGTCCAGCTGCTTTATTCACTGAGCTTACGGATCAATTTATCCCAGTCTTCATGCAACTTCCCGTCGGTTTCCATCAGGTTGCGAATCTGCCGGCACGCATGCAGAACGGTGGTGTGGTCGCGGCCGGCAAACGCGTCGCCTATCTCGGGCAGGCTGTGTTCGGTGAGCTCCTTGGCCAAGGCCATCGCTACCTGTCGCGGGCGCGCCAGTGAGCGCGTGCGCCGCTTGGACAGCAAGTCCTTGATCTGCAGACCGTAATAGTCTGCCACGGTCTTCTGGATGTTGGGGATGCTGATTGCCTGTTGCTGCGCGCGCAACAGATCACGCAAGGTTTCCTGGGCGAATTCTGGTGTGATTGCGCGGCCGGTGAAATTGGCCCGGGCCGTCAAGGTGTTCAAGGCGCCCTCCAGGTCGCGAACGTTTGAACGCATCTTCTTGGCCAGCAGGAAGGCAACGTCGTCAGGGACCTGCGCGCCGCGCTCTCGGGCCTTGGCCAGCACGATGGCAGCGCGCGTCTCGAAGTCGGGAGGCTCGATGGCAATGGACAGGCCCCAAGCCAGGCGTGACTTCAGCCGGGGCTCCAATCCCTCGACCTCGCGCGGATAACGGTCGCAGGTGAGGATGATCTGCTGCTTGCCATCGAACAGCGCATTGAAGGTGTGAAAGAACTCCTCCTGCGTGCGGTCCTTGCCGGCGAAGAACTGGATATCGTCGATCAGCAGCGCATCGACCTGCTGGAACCGGCGCTTGAACTGGTCCATCGATCTTTCGATCAATGCCTTGGTCATGGCGCTGAAGAACTGTTCAGAACGCAGGTAGAGCACGCGTGCGTTGGGGTTCTGCCGTCGCAACTCGTTGCCTGCCGCGAACATCAGGTGGGTCTTGCCCAAACCGGTGCCCCCGTACAGCAGCAACGGGTTGTGCGAACGGTCACCGGGTTTCTGTGCGGCCTGCCACGCAGCGGCACGGCCCAACTGGTTGCTGCGGCCCTCGACGAAATTGTCGAAGCTGTAGTGCGAGTCCAGGTTACCGGCGTAGGGCTCGGAAGCCGCGAAAATAGCGGTACCCGCCTGGGAAATCGACGGCAGGGGCTCTGCGATACGTGCGCGCGAACCGATTTCCACCGAGACATCCCGATGCCCGGCGAAGTGCCCCAACAAATCCTGGATGCGCGACAGATAGCGCTCGCGCACCTGTTCAACAATGAAGGCGTTGGGCGCGTACAGCACCATTGCATCCAAGCGTTGCTCGGCCTGCAGCGGCTTGAGCCAGGTGTGTACATCCTCGGCCGGCAGTTCGGCTTCCAGGCGTTCGAGGCAGCGGGGCCAAGCATCCATCGAGGGCGGTAATCGATTCTTCAAAAGAGGGCGCGCACGAAGTAAATCATCAGTGCGGACGCGGGTGTATACAGTCCGTCAGACTATCACGCAGTGGCCACGAGGACCGCACGCACGCGGTTCATCCACTATCCGCCGAGCGGTAGGTGGAATGGGCACATGTTGTGGCGGGCGCAGATGGGACTTGACCAAGCGCTGTTGGGACCTATAGAATTTCCGGTTCTTTCCACCTCAAACCGCCCGAGGGCCCCATGGCCACCAAGCGCACTTACCAACCCAGCAACCTCAAGCGCAAGCGCGACCACGGCTTCCGTGCCCGCATGGCGACCGCCGATGGCCGCAAGATCCTGGCACGTCGTCGTGCCAAGGGCCGCACGCGCCTGAGCGCCTGATGGCCCTGCCGCAGTTGCGGCGGAGTCCATCAATGCTTGTCTTTCGCAAAAGTCCGCGCAGCGTTGTGCGGACTTTTTCGTATTCGTGATGAAAGCGACCTTTCCACCCGCCGTGCGAGTACGTACCGGTGCCGAGTACACACGCGTGTTCGAGAACGCGCGGCGTACCTCTGATCCGGTGCTGAGCCTGCATTGGTTGGCTGGCGAAGCGCCGGCCAGGCTCGGTTTGGCGGTGTCGCGCAAGGTCGACCCGAATGCGGTCGGCCGCAATCGCATCAAGCGCGTATTCCGCGACCAGTTCCGCAAGTTGCGCACACAATTGCCACCCGGCGACTACGTTGTCGTGGCGCGCGTAGCGGCGCGCAGCGCAGACAATACGCAACTGCGCGACACCTTCCTGCGCACCTTCATACGCGCGGGCGCATTGCCCGCATCGTCTGCGCCCGGCACAATGCCGCCGGTCAACAAACCTGTTCCTCCCCTTTCCCGTACCACGTCCAAACCGGATGTTTCCGCCGGTTGAGAATGTTTGCCTGATGAACCAGACCCGTGTGTTCCTGTTTTTCGCCTGGCTGATGGTGGCGACCCTGTTGTGGATGGAGTGGGGCAAGTTCAACGCATCCAAGGCCGAAGTCCCGGCGACCACCACCTCGCAGGCCGTTGCCAGCGCAATCCCGGGTACAGTTCCGGCCGCGACCCCTACACCGACGACCGGCACAGCGAGTGGTGTCCCAGGTGTTCCCGTGGCGCCAGCAGTCACTGCCGCACCCACCCCGGCGCCAACCGCAGCCACAGGCAGCACCTCGCAACGCGTGGTGGTCAGCAGCGATCTGCTTCGCGTGACCCTGGATGGCGGCAGCGTGCTGGAAACGGACCTGCTGAAGTATCCACAGACCAAGGAGGCGGGCAGCCCACCGGTCCAACTGTTCAACCAGGATCCCGCGCATTTCTATGCAGCCCAGAGTGGGTGGATCAGCAATAGCGGCGCGGCGCCTAATCACGAATCGGGTTTCGTTCCGGAAAATGGCACCGCTCCGGTCGTGCTGGCAACGGGGGCGGCCGAAGTGTCAGTGCCCTTTGTCTGGAAGGGTGCCAACGGCGTGACCATTCGCCGCACCTACACGCTGAAGCGCAACGATTACGCGATCAACGTACGCGACGAGGTAGTCAATCAAGGTGCTGCGCCGTGGCAAGGCACCATCTATCGGCAGTTGCTGCGCCATCCGCCGATCATCAAGACCGGCATGACCAACCCGGAATCCTTCAGCTTCAGCGGCGCCACCTGGTACAGCACGCAGAAGCAGTACGAGCGCCTTAAATTCGCCAAGTACATGGATGACGGCAAGTTGGACCAGACCGCGACCGGTAGCTGGATCGCGCTGCTGCAGCATCATTTCTTCAGTGCCTGGATTCCGGATCCCAAGGCCCAGGTCAATCTGCAGACCGACGAATTGTCCGGCCGCGCGTTGATCCGTGAGGTTGGCCCGAGCGTCAACGTTTCGCCTGGCCAGCAGTCAGTGACAGAAGCCCGCTTGTACGTTGGACCGAAGTTGATCCAGCAGATGAAAGCCCAGGGCGTGCCCGGACTGGATCGCGCCGTCGACTACAGC
>JBDTZK010000421.1:0-2853 GCA_040005195.1 Pseudoxanthomonas sp. | reverse complement strand
GGCGACGGCGTCAACGACGCGCCGGCGCTGAAGGCGGCCGACATCGGCATTGCGATGGGCGTGACCGGAACCGCGGTCACCCAGGAAGCAGCGAAGATGATCCTCGCTGATGACAACTTCGCGACCATCGTCGAGGCCGTGCGCGAGGGGCGCGGCATCCTCGACAACATCCGCAAGTTCCTGCGCTACCTGCTGTCTTCGAACATGGGCGAGGTGCTGACCGTGTTTCTGGGCGTCGTCGGGGCCAGAGTCATCGGCCTCGAAGGCGCGGGCGATGTCGTCGTGCTGCCGATTCTCGCCACGCAACTGCTGTGGATCAATCTGGTCACCGATTCCGCTCCTGCTCTCGCCATGGGGGTCGACCCCGCGGTGGAGGACCTGATGGCCCGCAAACCGCGGCACGTGAGCGAGCGGGTGATCGACGCCCGGATGTGGGCCGGGGTCATTCAGATCGGCCTGGTCATCGCCCTGGTGACGCTGTTGACGATCGACATCTGCTTGCCGGGCGGACTGATCGAAGGCTCCTACGACCTACCCACGGCGCGCACCGCGGGCTTCACCGTGCTCGTCTTCACCAGCCTGTTCTCGTGCTTCAACGCGCGTTCCGACACCAAGAGCGCGTTCGCCCGTCTGTTTGTCAACCCGTGGCTGTGGGGCGCTGTCACGTTGTCCGCACTGTTGCAGGTCGCGGTTGTCAACCTTGGTTTCCTCAACATTGCCTTTGGCACCGTGCGGCTGACACTGGAACAGTGGCTGCTATGTCTGGGAATGTCCAGCGGGGTGCTGTGGTACAGCGAGCTGCGCAAGCTGCTGGGGCGTGCGTGGTTCCGTCGCGAACCAACCACCACGTAGCAGCGTCCAAGTCAGCCGCGGAACATTTCAGGTCGCCGTGGGGCGCCCGAGTTCAGACGGCCATCTTGCAGTCGTACCGCGGCGGTCGAACTTTCAACAAGGGTCAATGAGCCCGCTTTGGGATTCGCATCACATAAAGACGGAGTGACAGCATGTTGCCCTTCACGCGCGAGCAGTTCCTGGCCGTCTTTGTCGTCTACAACGAGGCCGTATGGCCAATCCAGGTGCTTGCTTATCCCCTCGGGTTGCTGATGGCGGTCCTCATCGTTCGACCCTCGGCGCAGCGTAGTCGGATGGTCGCGGCCGGACTGGCTGCAATGTGGCTGTGGACAGGCGTTGCGTACCACGGCATGAAGTTCTCGGCCATCAGCAACGGGGGCTGGGGCTTCGCAGCGCTGTTCGTGATCCAGGGCCTGTTGTTCATTGAAGCGGGTGTTCTACGGAATCGCCTCGCCTTTGGCTGGCCCAGGGGCTGGACCGGTTGGATGGCTGGACGCTGGTCGCATACGCAAGCATCGGCTATCCGCTGCTTGGTCAGATGTTCGGGCACGGCTACCCGGCGATGCCGATGTTCGGCATCACGCCATGCCCGGTGACGATCTTCACGTTCGGGCTGTTCCTGCTGACCACCGAGCCGGTACCGCGGCGCCTGCTGGTGATCCCGGTCGTCTGGTCAGTGATCGGTGGCAGCGCGGCCTTCCTGCTTTCGATCCCCCAGGACTGGCCTCTGCTCGTCAGCGGGGTCACCGTCCTCGTGCTGCTCAAGCGCGATCGAGAGATCGGCGGGATGCAAGTGCACGGCGCACCGTTACTCTCCTTCTCACTTCGTTCGCGCCGCATGCCACGAGGGTAGCGGTGCAAAACAAGGCCCTAAGTGGATCGAGTTGTACTCCCGCCGAGCCGGTCGCAGGCCCGTCGCAGCCGCTCCTCCGCTGCGTCCGCGACCGCCTTGACCTCCGGCTTGCCGACCAGATTCACCATGATCTGCGGGTCGAGGAACCCGACCACGATGCGCTCGGGTGCTTCCTCGCGCACGATCACGTTGCAAGGCAGAAGCAGACCGATGTCGGGTACCGCCTGCAAGGCCTGATGTGCCAGCGGCGGGTTGCACGCGCCGAGGATGCGGTAAGGCGGCATCTCCGCGCCCAGCTTGTCCTTCATCGCGTGCTGCACGTCGATGTCGCTGAGGATGCCGAAGCCCTCGGCCTTCAATGCTGCGATGGTCTTTGCCAAAGCCTGGTCGAACGATGTGCCTGTGAGCGTGGTGGTGAATCCGTACATGGAATGATGCCTCGGTGGGGGTTTCTTGAGCTCGGGTTCAAGCGTGCACCGCTTCCGCAGGCGTCGTGTTGCTGGCCAGTTTGGACAGCTCGGCGAACCCGATCGGTGGTACGGTAAGCCACGGCAGCGTGAAAAGGCGTTTCGCCAGACCGGCAGACATGCGTTCGATCTGATTGCGTTCGCCCGCCAACCGTGCCGCCAGCAAGGGGTCGCGTGTGCCGGCTGCCAGAACACTCTTGTTGAGCACCCAGGCGTAGGGCTCGACACTTGCGCGGCGCAGGTCTTCCTGCAAGGCAGCGGCCTGCGACACCGGTGTCACCTCCGGCAGCGTCACCAGAATGATCTTGGTGTACGCAGCATCCTGCAAGCGCATCAGGGGCGTGACGATATGCGTGTTTCCGTGCCCTTCGAACTCGCGCACCATTTGACGGTGGTAGGCGCCCGTCGCATCCATCAGCAGCATCGAATGTCCGGTTGGCGCGGTATCCAGCACAACGAAGGCGCTGCGCCCTCCGCTGACGATGCGCGAGAAGGCATGGAAGACCGCGACCTCCTCGGTACACGGCGAGCGCAGGTCTTCGAGCAGCAAGGCCTGTTCCTGCGCGTCGAGACTCGGCGACTTGGCCGCCATGATCTTGTCGACGTAGCGCTGCGTTTCGACCTTGGGATCGATGCGGCTGACCTGCAAACCCGGTACTTCGCCGTTCAGCGTTGCGGCCA
>JBDTZK010000043.1:0-9563 GCA_040005195.1 Pseudoxanthomonas sp. | reverse complement strand
CTGCACGCGACCGTCGCTCGTCGAAAGCATGAGCGTGGATGATGGCGTGGTGTCGTTTGGCGAAGGCGAGTTGCAGATCGAGTCGTTGATTGCTTCGCTGCCACCGTCCGACAGCGCTGTGCTGCTGCTGAGCGGCAGCGACCCGGCACAGGTGGAAGCAGCATTGGCTTTCTCGGCACAGGGCGGGCTGGTCGCCGGGCAGTCGCCGCAAGGTTGTTATGACCCGGCAGCGTCCAAGGCACTCGCCGCGCGTGGTGGACTGGTGGCGTCGCCGACTGAATTGGCCACGCAGCTGGCTTCGCGTTGGCCTGATTGACCGATTCATTGAAGCGCAAAGAATCCAAGGAAAGCTGATGGCGAGTTCCAACGACGAAATCCGTGGCGTACTGGTGCAGATCGGCGAGGAGCGCGCGTTGCTGCCCAATGCCACCGTCGCCGAAGTGTTGGCCCGCGTGCCAGTGGAAGCCATCGCCGATGCACCTGCATGGCTGCCTGGGCAGATACTCTGGCACGGTTGGCAGGTACCACTGGTTTCGCTGTCCGAGCTGATCGGGCAGGGCAAGGAAAGCGTGGCCGCCAGCAGCAAGATCGTGGTGTTGAAGTCGCTCACTGGCGGTGAGGCAATGCCTTATTTCGCATTGTTGACGCAGTCGTTCCCGCGCCTGATCTCGGTGCCGCGCGACGGCTTGCTTGCCGACGCCACGGAAGAGCAACTCCCCGCCGGCGTGCAGATGCGTGTGCTGCTGGGGGACGAGGCGGCACTGCTGCCCGATCTGGAAACCATTGAGGCCATGATCGGCGACGCACTGGCTGCAGCGGCCTGAATCAGAGGGGTGCAGCGCCGCGCTTGCTGGGGTGCGGCAAGGATCGCAGGCAAGGTCTGAAGTGCGCGCTCTTTTCAGCGCAAGCGGGAGTCCATTTCGAATTCGGCAGAAAGAAGAAAGCAGCCGTGCAAGCGCGGCTCTACAGGCCGATTACAGGTCACCGAATTGCGCCTGCAAGGCGGCGATGGCTGCCAAGCCTGCGGTTTCGGTGCGCAATACGCGCGGCCCCAATCGCAGTCCGGTAAATCCCGAGGCCCGCAGCGTCTCGCGATCACGGGGCGACCATCCCCCTTCCGGACCAATCGCGATGGCCACACCACTCACCGGTGGTGACGGCAGTGATTGCAACGATTGTTCGCCTTCCGGATCCAGGGTGAGCTTCATGCAGTCGCCCTGCAGCGCCGAGGCGGCGGCTGCCAGTGCCATGGGTGCTGTCAGAGAAGGCAGGCGTGCACGCCCGGATTGTTCGCAGGCGGAGACCATCACGCTGCGCCAGTGCGCCATGCGCTTGGCGCTGCGCTCGGCATCCAGCTTGACTTCGGTTCGTTCGGCCAGCACCGGCACCACGCCGGCCACGCCCAGTTCGGTGGCCTTCTGCAAAATCAGGTCCATCTTTTCACCGCGCGCGATGCCTTGCACCAGGGTGATGGACAGCGGCGATTCATTGCTGACTGCACTTGTCGAAAGGATTTCAACAGCGACTTCGCGTTTGCCCGCTGCAGTAATGCGCGCGGCATAGTCATTGCCGTCACCATTGAACAGCACGCAGGCATCGCCTTCACGCATCCGCAGCACGCGCACCAGATGCGCCGCCGCCGAGTCGGGCAGCACCTGGGTACTGCCGACGGACAAGGCCAAGTCCACATGACATCGCGTCAGTCTCATGCAATGGCCTCGTTGATGGCCAGTCGGGTCACCCGCGCCAGTAAATCCAGTTGTTCTTCATCCACACAGTAAGGCGGCATCCAGTACATCACGTCACCCAGCGGACGCAGCACTACCCCATGTTCAAGCGCCGTGCGATAAGCCTTCAAGCCAACGCGTTGCGCAGCGGGAAAAGGACTGTGCTTGTCGCCATTGCGGGTGAGCTCGAATGCCACCACCATGCCGGCCTGGCGTACATCGGCGACATGTGGATGTGACCCGAATTCTGCCGCCAGCATCGCCATTTTCCGGGCGGTGACGGCGTTGCGTTCGAGCACGCGATCACTCTCGAAAATATCCAGCGTCGCCAGTGCCGCCGCGCAGGCGAGTGGATTGCCTGTATAGCTGTGCGAATGCAGAAAAGCGCGCTCGCGGGAGTCATCCAGAAACGCATCGTAAATGGACTGTGTGCACAACACGGCGGCCAATGGCAGGAAGCCACCGGTCAGCCCCTTCGACAGGCACAACAGGTCGGGCATTACCGCGCTTTCCTGGCTGGCGAACAGGGGCCCGGTGCGGCCAAAGCCCACGGCAATTTCATCGGCGATCAGGAACACGCCATGGAGATCGCACAAGGCGCGCACCCGCGCCAGGTACGAGGGATCGTGCATGCGCATGCCGCCCGCGCATTGCAATCGGGGTTCCACGATCAGGGCACAGATTTCGCCTGCGTGCTTTTCGAGCAGGTCGGACAACGCATCGGCCGCATGAGCGGCGCGCGCTGCAGGGGATTCCCCGGATTCGGCCAGATACGCATCCGGTGACGGCGCAAACAAAGCCTCGCTCAAAAGCGGGGCATAGACGCGTCGATACAACGGGATATCGCCCACGGCCAGCGCGCCGATGGTTTCGCCGTGGTAGCCGTTTTCGAGCGCGATGAATTTGGTGCGCCGGTGTTCGCCGCGGTTGTGGAAATAGTGGAACGCCATCTTCAGGGCCACTTCCACGCCTGCCGAACCATTGTCGGCATAGAACACCTTGGCCAGCGGATCGCGTCCTGTCTGGCGCGGGGCCAGCTGCAGCAGGCGTTCGGCCAGTTCCACGGCCGGCGCATGCGAGAACCCGGCCAGCATCACTTGTTCCAGGGTCTGCGCCTGGCGCGAAATCGCGGCGGCGATGCGGGGTTCGCTGTGACCGAACAGATTGGTCCACCAGCTGCTGACGGCATCCAGGTAACGGCGACCGTCATAGCCCACCAGCCAGGCACCCTCACCACGGGCAATGGGAACCAGTGGCAGCGTGTCAGGGTGTTCGCGCATTTGCGTGCATGGATGCCACAACACGGCGAGGTCGC
Organism: Pseudoxanthomonas sp.; assembly: GCA_040005195.1. Classification (GTDB taxonomy): domain Bacteria; phylum Pseudomonadota; class Gammaproteobacteria; order Xanthomonadales; family Xanthomonadaceae; genus Pseudoxanthomonas_A. Next base: position 6,521 of record JBDTZK010000043.1, on the reverse strand, counting down.
GCGAACGCCACTGTGCCGCCTCTGTTAGCATTTGCGCTTCATGATCTTTATCTCGCATGCCCCCATCATATCGGCCGTCGCGGGCCGTCGCACCGGAGCCCGCCCATGACCCGCCGTCTGCCTGTCATCCATGCCATCACCGAAAGGGCAGAAGGCTCGGCCGAACGTCGCGTTGAAGAACTGGACCTGGAGTTCAGTAATGGCGAGCGTCGACGGTTCTATCGGCAGCAACCCAACGGCCATGGCGCCGTCGTCGTGGTGCCGATGCTCGATGAAAAAACCGTGTTGCTGGTGCGCGAATACGCGGCCGGCTTCCATCGCTACGAGCTCGGGCTGGTGAAGGGCCGCATCGATGCGGGCGAGACGCCGGAACAGGCAGCCAACCGCGAATTGAAGGAGGAAGCCGGCTACGGTGCGCGTCGCATCGACGTATTGCGCTCGATGAGCCTGGCGCCCACCTACATGAGCCATCAGTCCTGGCTGGTGGTGGCACGCGATCTTTATCCCGAACGATTACCGGGCGACGAACCCGAGGAGCTTGAATTGGTACCGTGGAAACTGGATGCGCTGGACCAGCTGATGTTGCGTGAGGATTTCTCGGAAGGCCGTTCGCTGGCTGCGCTTTTCATCGCCCGCGAGTGGCTGGGGAAAGGCGCATGAGTGTGGTGACCACCGACTTGCAGGAGGCAGTGATCGTAATCGCACGCGAAGCCGCCGCGGCCATCCTGCAGGTGTACGAGCAGGCATTCGAAGTCCAGAGCAAAGCCGATTCCAGCCCATTGACCGCTGCCGACATGGCCGCGCATCACATCATCGTCGAGGGTCTGGGCAGGCTGACGCCGGACTGGCCCGTGCTCTCCGAGGAATCTGCGGACATTCCGTGGGAAACCCGCCGCCATTGGGGACGTTACTGGCTGGTCGATCCGTTGGATGGCACGCGCGAGTTCGTCAAGCGCAATGGTGAGTTCACCGTCAACATCGCGTTGATCGACCAGCACGTGCCGATTTTTGGTGTGGTCCTGGCGCCGGTGGATGGCACGTTGTGGCATGGCGTCCTGGGCCAGCATGCCTACCGGCGTGACGGCAAGGCTGACGTGCAATTGCGTACCCGTGCGCCAGCTACCTCGCCGCTGCGTGTCGCTGCCAGCCGGTCACACCGTGATGCACGTACCGAAGCCTTGCTGGCCCGCATTGGCGAGGCTGAAACCATAGGCCTGGGCTCTTCGTTGAAGTTCTGCCGTATTGCCGATGGCACTCTGGACGTGTATCCGCGTTGCGGCCCAACCTCCGAATGGGATACCGCAGCGGCGCAATGCGTGCTTGAGGCCGCCGGCGGCGCGGTGCTGGCGCCTGACGGACGCGCCTTCCGCTACAACCGCCGCGAAACCCTGCTCAACGGCGATTTCATTGCGTTGGGCGATCCACAGCTTCCCTGGAAAAGCTGGCTCTGAGCTGGCGTGGCAAAGCCGGGCAAGCTCGGCGCTACACAAAATGTGGGCCATTGAGAGAACAATACCCGTGAGCACTCCACAGACTATCGATGAACTGCTCGCCATCATGGCCCGGCTGCGCGATCGCGAAACGGGTTGCCCCTGGGACATCGAACAGGATTTTTCCAGCATTGCGGCGTACACGGTCGAAGAAGCCTACGAGGTGGCCGATGCGATCGACCGCAATGACCTCGACGACCTCAAGGATGAGCTGGGCGACCTGTTGCTGCAGGTGGTCTTCCATTCGCAGATGGCGAAGGAGCAGGGCGCATTCGATTTCGCGGACGTGGTTGCGGCCATCTGCGACAAGATGACGCGCCGTCACCCGCATGTATTCGCAGGTGAATCGGTCGAACATGCAGAAGGGCAGACCGTCGCGTGGGAACAACAGAAGCGCCGCGAGCGCCAGACGCGTGGTGAAGTGGATGAGTCGGCGCTGGCGGGCGTGTCACGTGGCATCCCCGAATGGCAGCGCGCAACCAAGCTGCAGTCACGTGCTGCGCGTGTCGGTTTCGATTGGCCTGGCCCGGAACCGGTGCTTGCCAAGTTGCACGAAGAGATCGAGGAAGTGCGGCAGGAGTTCGCGCGCGGTGATGTGCACGACAATCACGAGCGACTGCAGGACGAGATCGGCGATGTGCTGTTCGTCTGCGCCAACCTGGCGCGCCATGCGGGCGTGAATGTGGGTGCCGCGCTGCGCCATGCCAACATCAAGTTCGAGCGTCGCTTCCGGATGATGGAAAGTCTGGCCGCCGGGGAAGCAACGTCTCTGGCGTCGTTGCCACTGGAGGCGCAGGACGAATACTGGAACCGTGCCAAGCGTATCGAGCGCGGACAGGAATGAAGACGCTGGTGCTGTTCGTGATCACTGCAATTGCCGAGATCGTGGGCTGCTACCTGCCTTATGTCTGGTTGCGTAAAGAGGGCAGTGCCTGGCTACTGCTGCCAGCTGCCGCCAGTCTGGCGCTGTTTGCCTGGCTGCTGACCTTGCATCCGGTAGCCTCGGGTCGCGTATATGCGGCTTATGGCGGTGTTTATGTGGTGGTTGCCATTGCCTGGCTGTGGTGGGTGGATTCGGTCAAACCCACGCGTTGGGATCTGTCGGGGGCTGCGTTGTGCCTGGCCGGGATGGCCGTCATCATGTTTGCGCCACGCGCCACTTGAATCTTCCGGAGGACGATATGAGCCGTTTCGCCAGCTTCAGCGAGTTCTATCCGTTCTACCTGCAGGAACACCGCCACCCTGTTTCACGACGACTACATTTCATCGGCAGCTGGGGCGTGCTGGTGCTGTTGGGCGTGGCGCTGTTCACCGCAAATGCGTGGTGGACGCTGGGTGCGCTGTTCTGTGGTTACGGGTTCGCCTGGGTGGGACATTTCTTCTTTGAAAAAAACCGTCCTGCTACCTTCCAGCACCCGCTGTATTCGTTCGCCGGCGACTGGGTGATGTTCAAGGACATCCTGGTTGGCAAGGTCAGCTTGTAATCGCCGCGGGCTCGTAGAACATCAGGAATGCCGCGCCCACAATAAGCGCGAAGGCTGCATAGTGGTTCCACTTCAGGGGTTGACCCAGGTACCAGGTCGAGAACCCGGCGAACACCACCAGGGTCAGCACTTCCTGGATGGTCTTCAGCTGGACGACCGAATACACACTGCTGCCCAGGCGATTGGCAGGCACCATCAGTGTGTACTCGAAAAACGCAATGCCCCAGCTGGCCAGGATTGCGAAGAAAAGTGGCGAGCTTTTGTACTTGAGGTGCCCGTACCACGCAAATGTCATGAATATATTGGAGCCCAGCAACAGCAGAAGCGGCAGGAAGCGTGCGGTCATGGTCTGTCTATGGAGTCATGAAATGTGGTGGTAAATCTTAACGCTTGCAGCAACAAGGAAGCCGTCTTCACATGCCGTCAACTTGCGAACAGGTACGTTTCACAAACCTGAAGCTTGGAGGCAATATGCGTCATACACAGGAAACTGCGGGATTGGTGCTGGTAGTCGAAGACAACCGGAATATTTCCGAGATGATCGGTGAGTATCTGGAGGGTCGCGGCTTCGAGGTCGATTACGCAACCGACGGACTGGATGGATACAGGCTGGCCGTCGAGAACAGTTACGACGTGCTGGTACTGGACCTGATGCTGCCGCGCATGGATGGGATGGAGGTCTGCCGCCGGCTTCGCAATGAAGCGCGTAAATCCACGCCAGTGCTCATGCTGACCGCCCGCGACACGCTGGACGACAAGCTCACCGGGTTGGGTTCAGGTGCCGATGACTACCTGACCAAGCCTTTTGCCATCCAGGAACTGGAAGCGCGCCTGCGTGCACTGATCCGTCGCGAACGCCGTCAGGTGGGTGCGGAAGTATTGAAGGTTGCAGATCTGGTGCTGGACCCGGTCAGCATGCGCGCCACGCGCGGTGGTGCGGAACTGATGCTCTCGCCGATTGGCCTGCGCCTGCTGACCATCCTGATGCGGGAATCGCCACGCGTGGTTACCCGTCAGGAAATCGAGCGCGAAATCTGGGGGAATGGCCTTCCGGATTCCGATACGTTGCGCAGCCATCTCTACAATCTGCGAAAAGTTATCGACAAGCCCTTCGAGAAACCCCTGCTGCATACCGTGCAGAGTGCGGGTTACCGCATCGCCGATATCGCCTGAATGCGCGCAGAAATGCCGTCATAATCCTGTGGTTGCCACATGGAACATCAGATGCCGCAGGGTTTGCCACGCAAGATCCGTATCACGTTCATAGTTCAAATCGTCCTGGTAAGCCTGACGATTGTGTTGAGCGTGTTCCTGGTATCGGCGGTCATCAAGCGCAGCCTTATCAGCACCGCATTGCAGGAAGAGGCGGCCCATTACTGGAGCCTCTATGGGGCGTCCCAGGCGCAGCCGCCGCCCAATACCTACAACATGCGCGGTTATCTGGTCATGCGTGGTCGCTCCAACCTGTTGCTGCCCCAGAATCTGCGGGCGTTGCGGCCCGGTTTCCATGAGCTGAAAGACGACAACCTGCTGGTGCTGGTCGACCAAAAGCCGCAAGCCACCCTTTACCTTGTTTTCCTGCGTTCACAGGCGGAGCGGCTTGCGTTCTACTTCGGCACGTTGCCGATCATCCTCGCCCTTCTCGCGATCTATCTGGTGTCCTGGCTGACCTATCGTGCATCGAAGCGCGTGGTGTCACCGATCAATTGGCTCGCCGGGCAAGTGACCCAGTGGGATGCACGCCAGCCCGACGTCAGCATGCTGGCGCCCGACAAACTGCCGGCCGATGTGCAAGGAGAGGCCCGCCAGCTGGCCTCGGCACTGCACGGGCTTGGCCATCGCGTGCAGACGCAGATGGCGCGTGAGCGTGACTTTACCCGTGACGCCAGCCATGAGCTGCGTACGCCCTTGACGGTTATCCGCGTGGCCAGCGACATGGCCATGGCCGAGGAAGCCTCACCGCGCGTGTCGCGTTCTCTACAGCGTATCCAGCGGGCCGGGCGTGAGATGGAGGCGGTGATCGATGCCTTCCTGATCTTGGCGCGCGAGAGTGACATCGAGCCGCAGAGCGAGGATTTCGAACTCGCCGACATCGTGCTGGATGAAGCCGACAATGCCCGTATGATTTTGATTGGCAAGGACGTGGACCTGGAAGTGACCTGCAATGCCAAACCACGCTTGCATGCGCCGCCACGGGTCATGCAGGTAGTCATCAGCAACCTGTTGCGCAACGCCTGCAGCTATACCGACCGCGGGCGCATCGAGGTAATCCTGGAGCGGGACCGCGTAATCGTGCGCGATACGGGTATAGGCATGAGCGAGGATTCGAGTGCGCGTGCCTTCGAGCCGTTCTACCGCGCCGATCCTTCGCGTCCGCAGGGCACCGGCCTGGGCTTGTCCATTGTGCGTCGGCTGTGCGATCGCTTCGGCTGGAAGGTCGAACTGGAAAGTACCCTGGGCATAGGCACCACAGCCACGATCCGTTTCCTGGCTTGACCTGCGCCAAGCGCGCTGAATCGCGGAAATCAGGCTGCGTTCTGCGCTGTCAACGATGCCTGCGCCCGTGCGTTAATGGACAGGAATACCCGCCCCTTCAGGTTCGACTTCCACATGAGTCAGCAGCGTCGCAGCGTCCCCGCTTCCCGCAAACCCGGTTCCCGCAAAGGGTTCAGCAGAATCCTCATCGCAGTCATTGCCATTGCCGTGCTTGCGGGCGGTCTCTGGTACTGGAACAGCCGCAAGGCCAATGCCGAGGAGGGCGCGTACCGCACCACGGCGGTCGAGCGCGGTGATATCCGCGTTGCCATCTCGGCCACTGGCACCTTGAGCGCCATCTCCACCGTGACCGTGGGCAGCCAGATTTCGGGTCAGGTCACTGATGTGCTGGTTGATTTCAACAGCCAGGTCAAGAAAGGTGACGTGCTGGCGCGCATCGATCCCAGCAGCTACGAAGCGCAGATCGAACAAGGCACCGCGCAGATCGCCAGCGCCAATGCATCACTGGCGCAGGCCCGCGCCACGTTGCGAAACGCCGAGCTGGATTACGCACGCAAGTCGGACCTGGGCAAGCAGAAACTGGTCGCCCAGAGCGACGTCGACCTGGCACGCGCCACGCTGGACCAGGCGCGCGCCCAGATCAATTCCTCGCAGGCGCAGATTCGCCAGCAGACCGCGTCCACACAGACCACGCGCGTCAACCTGCAACGCACGGTGATCACCTCGCCAGTTGATGGCGTGGTGCTGACCCGCACCATCGAACCGGGTCAAACCGTGGCGGCCAACTTTTCGGCGCCCGAACTCTTCACCATCGCCGAAGATCTCGGCAAGATGAAAATCGAACTCGCCGTCGACGAATCGGATATCGGCCAGGTCAAGGTGGGGCAACTGGTGTCATTCACCGCTGATGCCTTCGCCGATCGCCAGTTCAAGGGGACGGTGGAGCAGGTCCGTCTGGCCGCGACCACCACCAGCAACGTCGTCACCTATCCGGTTGTGGTGACCGTGGACAACAGTGATGGCACGTTGTTGCCCGGGCTGACCGTGAATG
>JBDTZK010000042.1:0-9602 GCA_040005195.1 Pseudoxanthomonas sp. | reverse complement strand
CATCGGCACACCGGGTTGTGGCAAGACCCTGCTGGCCTCGCGCCTGGCCGGCCTGCTGCCGGAAGCCAGCGAAGCCGAGGCACTGGAAACCGCCGCTATTGCCTCGGTCAGCGGACGCGGACTGGACCCGGCCCGTTGGCGGCAGCGCCCCTATCGATCCCCCCATCACACTGCGAGTGCGGTCGCCCTGGTCGGCGGCGGTGCCGATCCGCGACCCGGTGAAATATAGCTCAGCCACAATGGCGTGCTGTGTCTGGATGAGCTGCCGGAGTGGGACAGGAAGGCGCTGGAAGTTTTGCGTGAGCCGCTGGAATCGGGAACGGTTACCGTCTCGCGCGCCGCACGCAGTTCCGAATTTCCCGCGCGCTTCCAGTTGGTCGCGGCGATGAACCCCTGTCCCTGCGGCTGGGCGGGTGATCCGTCGGGGCGTTGCCGCTGCAGCCCGGAAACCGTACGCCGCTACCGGGCGAAGATTTCCGGCCCATTGATGGACCGCATCGACCTGCATATTGAAGTGCCGCGCCTGCCGCCGAAGGACCTGCGCCCGGATGCCCCTGCAGGTGAGCCCACCCACACGGTACGACTGCGCGTGGAAGCCGCGCGCGCCATCCAGCACGCACGCGCAGGCAAGGCCAACGCCCAGTTGGGGCAGTCCGAAACCATGCGTTCTGTCGACTGACCGACCGTGACCAGGCGCTGCTGGAACGTGCCATCGAACGCCTGCAGCTGTCGGCGCGTTCCATGCATCGCATACTGCGGGTGGCGCGCACCATCGCTGACTTGGCCGGCAACGCGGATATCGAAACGCCGCATCTGACCGAAGCTCTGGGTTATCGGCGCGTGGATCGGGGCGCGACCCAGAACGCGGCGTAGTTTTCCTGGCACTCCCTTGCGCGCAACGCAAAGCTAGGGAGAGATGCTCTTTTGCGAACACCCTCCGCCTCTGCACTTTGTCTGCTCAGCTTTATGTTCCGAGAAGAAGGGCAGCATCGAAAGCACCCCTCACAGCGCTCCGCGCAAGGGAACGGCCAAAGCCCACCATGCCTGGAGTCACATGCGCAGTTCGGGGCCGCATGTTCCACTGCACTACGTATTGTTTATCGCCACCCTGCTTTAACCCTGCCTGCCGGATGCTCGTCATCCGCCTCTCTACCCTCGCTTTTGGAGAACTGCCAGATGTCGAACCAATCCGCCCAGCGATTCCTGCTCCCCGCTGCTGCCCTGATTTTGTCTCTCTCCATTTCCACAGTGCTGGCCCAGTCCAAGCCGGCCACGGCGGCCGAGAAGATCGCCGACACCGAGCTGATCGCGCGCGACCTGCTGTTCGGCAACCCGGAGCGCTCCAACGTGCTGATCAGCCCGGATGGGCAGACGCTGAGCTGGCTGGCGCCGATCGATGGCGTGATGAACGTGTGGGGGGCACCGGCAAGCGATCCGTCACAGGCCAAGTCGGTGACCGCGGACAAGGCGCGCGGCATCCGTAATTATTTCTGGTCCTACCAGCCCGGCGTGCTGCTGTACCTGCGCGATAGCGGCGGCGACGAAGACTTCCACCTTTTCAGCGTTGATATCGCTTCCGGCAAGGCAACCGATCTTTCGCCATTTCCCAAAACCACCGCGCAGGTCGTCGGTACCAGCCACGCGCATCCGGAATCGATCCTGGTCGGCATGAACGACCGCGATCAGAAATGGCACGACCTGTATCGCGTGGATCTGGCCAGCGGTAAACGCACCCTGGTGGAAAAGAACGAGGACGAGATCGGCGGCTATCTGGTCGATGACGACTATGCCCTGCGCTTCGCCACCAAATCGCGCGCCGACGGCGGGCAGGAAGTGCTGCAGGCCGATGGCAAGGGCGGCTGGAAGCCGTACGACACGATTCCGTTCGAGGATTCGCAGACCACGATGCCGATGGGCCTCACCACCGACGGCAAGACCCTGTACACGCTCGATTCGCGCGGCCGCAACACCGCCGCGCTGTATGCCGTCGACGTAGCAAGCGGCGACAAAAAACTGTTGTTCGAAGACCAGCGTGCCGACGTGGGCAACGCACTGACCGATCCCAAGACCGGCGTGGCCCAGGCCGTCGCCGTGGACTATCTGCGTGAGGAATGGACGCCGCTGGATCCGGGCATTGGCGCGGACCTGAAGAAACTGCAGTCCCTCGGCCCCGGCGAAGTCGGCATCAATGCACGCACCTATGACGACAAGACCTGGATCGTGGCGTATTCAGCCGCTGAAACGCCGGTGGTGTACTACCGCTATGACCGCGGCATTGACGGCAAGCTGACCAAGCTGTTCTCCGCCCGTCCGGCCCTGGACGGCAAGCCGCTGGTGGCGATGTGGCCACAGGAAATCAAATCCCGCGACGGCCTGACCCTGGTCAGCTACCTCACCCTGCCTAAGAGCGCCGACGCCAACAACGATGGCAAGGCCGATGCACCGGTACCGATGGTGTTGATGGTGCATGGCGGTCCCTGGGCACGTGATGGCTATGGCTACACCGGCACCACGCAGTGGCTGGCCAATCGCGGTTACGCCACGCTGCAGGTCAACTACCGTGGCTCCACCGGCTTTGGCAAGAATTTCACCAACGCCGGCAATGGCGAGTGGGCGGCGAAGATGCACGATGACCTGCTGGATGCCGTGCAGTGGGCGGTCAAGTCCGGCGTCACCACGCAGGACCAGGTGGCGATCATTGGTGGCAGCTACGGCGGCTACGCAACACTGGTGGGCGTGACCTTCACCCCGGATGCGTTCAAGTGCGGCGTGGACATCGTGGGACCGTCCAACCTCAATACCTTGCTGAGCACGGTGCCCGCGTACTGGGCCAGCTTCTACGAGCAACTGGCCAAGCGCATGGGCGACCCGCGCACCGAGGCGGGCAAGCAGTGGCTGCTGGAGCGCTCTCCACTGACCCGTGCCGACCAGATCACCAAGCCCTTGCTGATCGGCCAGGGTGCCAATGATCCGCGTGTGAAGCAGGACGAGGCCGACCAGATCGTCAATGCAATGAAGGCCAAGAACATCCCGGTTACCTACGTGCTGTTCCCCGACGAAGGCCACGGCTTTGCACGACCGGCCAACAGCAAGGCTTTCAATGCGGTGGCGGAAGGATTTCTGGGACAATGTCTGGGCGGCCGCGCCGAACCCATCGGCAACGACTTCGAAGGTTCCAGCATCAGCGTGCCGACTGGTGCGGCCGATGTGCCCGGACTTGCAGAAGCACTGAAGTCGCACAGGCAGGAAATCAGGAAGTAGTACTTCCAGCCTTCCTTGTCGTCTAGCCGCAGGTCGGGGCTACGCCCCCGACACATGCAGGGCTTCAGAGTTCCAGTACGCCGGGGGCGTAGCCCCGACCTACACAGCGATGACGACTGCGCGTACGCGCACCAGGGATATACCCATGATCACTGCCAACGCCCAATGCCTGTGCGGCGACGTGACGCTGGAAGCCACGCTGCCCAGCAAATGGGTAGCGCATTGTCATTGCAGCCTCTGTCGGCGCGCGCATGGCGCGGCGTTTGTCACCTGGGTGGGAATGGAAAGCACGCAATGCGTCCTCGACGACCCCGACCAACGACTGCATTGGTACGAATCCTCGCCCGGCGCAGAACGCGGCTTCTGCAGCCGCTGCGGCACCATGATGTTTTTCCGCTCCACGCGCTGGCTGGGTGAATTGCATATCGCATTGGCTCACTTCATCAATCCAGTTGATCGCGCGCCGCAGATGCATGCGTATTGGGAAGACCATGTCTGCTGGGCGAGTGTGGACCCGCATGACGGCCTGCAGCGAAGCACACCCAACAACCCGTAGGTCGGGGTTACATCCCCGACGCACGGATATTCTGAAAACTCCAAGTACGTCGGGGGCGTAGCCCCGACCTACGTTGGATCTTCAACCCGCCAGACTTCGCCGGCTGGGTCCAATTCCATCGTCACCATCTCCTCGCCACGCCAGCCGAAGCCGCAGATGGCGAGTGCGCCATTGCTGATCGGATCCAGGCCGAAGGCCTGCTCAAGCGGGACTTCGTTGATGGCACCAGTAATAAAAGCACCGAGACCGGCTTCGGTGGCAGACAAGTACAGGGTCTGCGATAGATGGCCAGCCTCCAGCGCGACCACGCGGTAGCCCTTGGCGTGGCTGCGGTACTTCCAGAAGGTGCGATCGTAGCGTGGCGCCAACAGCACCAGTGCGTGGGCGTTGGCGAACCAGTGTTGCTGGGCTACGGCCTGCATCGCCAGATCGTAGAGCGGCTGTTCGGGCATCGGCAGTGGTTCCAGCGCATGACTGGTGGCGTGGTAGTGATACAGGCCGGCAGCGAGGCCCTCGACGTTCTGCACGATCAGATAGGCTTCCACCGGATGCAGGCCGCCACCAGAAGGGCTGGTTTTCTTGAGGAAGACCGTATCGTCGCTGACCCGCACGTGCGATTGCGCGTAGAACACACGCTCGATGAGTTGTGCGAACAAAGCATACGGCAACGGCCGCTCCGCATCGAAATTACGGCAGGTGGCGCGGCGTGCGAGCAGATGGTCGAAGTCGGTACGGGCAGTGCGCGGTAGGGCAAGGTACTGGCCGCTGTCGCCATGATTCACGGCTTCGGCCGGCGGCGGGCCGAGTACTTCGCGCAGTCCGTTGGCGGTTTCGGTGCCGGTGTCCTGCATGGCCTGCACGGCGTCAGCATCGTGCCAGCGGGTGAAGGTGTGCAGGGTCACGGCCAGCGGATGCCAATACACGCCGCGCAGAGTCTCGTCACGTTCGCGCAGGGCGGCATGGCGCTTGCCGGTGTCGAGGATCAGGCCGGTTTTCAGCAGGCGCGTGAGCGCGGCGGAAGCGTCTTCGGATAATTGGCGGCTATCGGTCCATTCGTCCGGGCTCAGTGTGCCAAGCAGTTCGCGTTCAACGGCGTCGACTTCGATCTCTTTCCCAAGGTGCGGGGCAAGAGCAAGCCAGCGGCGCTCACGACGCATGCCGGTGCCGCCGGCCAGAAGGATTTCCAGATCGAATTCAACCTCTTCTCGCGGCTCCAGGTACAAGACCTTGCAACGGCGGATCTGCATTGGCACACACCTCTAGTAGTTTTTGAAGCGGGATTTGGAAACAGATCAATCGGTATGTTGACCCATTTCCTCCCACACGCAGCACCGAATCGACAGGCGCTGCCCATCCGGGTGGACATTGCTGATCTGACTCAATCGCGTCATCGTCGAACAGGCATAAGCCCGTATAGACCCACGAACGGCGGACCGGTTGCTTGAGCCCACAGTAACGGACGACGTATTTCCCTATTTCAGGAATGACTTCCATAGATGCTGGCTTCATTGCATCTGCATCTGGAAAAGCCCGGTTCAATCTCCTCCCCGGCATACATCCAGCGGGATAGAAAACAGGAAAGCACCGATGTGGTGCTTTTCTATTTTTGACGCAATGCGCAGTTATGGTTGTTTAGATATACAGACAAGGCTAGATTGTCGCCCGACAGGCCCGCAACGGGCCTTGACCAGGGGAAGAACATGGCAACGAAGAAGACGGGCGCGTCGGGGAAGACGCCGTCACTGGAACCTAAGGTAGTGGCCAAGCTTCTCGGCCTGTTGAGCACGGACAATGAGTTCCGTCGCTTGTTCAAGAAGGATCCTATGGCAGCCCTAACCAAAGCGGGCTATAAGGGCCCAGTTCTGGAAAAGTCATCGTTGGCCTGCATGTCTGTGGCGAATATCGCCACAAAGCAAGAAATCGCCACTTCACTCGAAGAAATAAAATCGTATCTTACTTCGCAAGGCGCGCACTTGATTCCTCACTGTTTTGAAGCGGGCAAGATAGCCTCAACCCTCAAGCGCAAGTAAGCTGGAAGACTTGCAGCGGGCCACGCCTCAAGAAACGCAATTGCCTCGAGTTGCGCCTCTTTCGGAAGGCGCAACTCGAGCAAAGCTTCGGCGGCGAGCAAGTGAGCCAGCCGGGTGTCGGCCACGTTGAGCGCTTGCATAGCTTGTGCGCCGTTAATCTCGATATAGGCCTTACCCCGATGATTGGCCATCCAGCGCGCCTGTTCCAAGGCCTCCTCAAATCTGCCCGCGGCATGGTAAGTATTCTGCAAAGCAGCATGCACCTGAAACAATTCATCTCCGTCCAGTAGCCCACGCAGGCGGACAATGGCTGCGTCGTAGTCTCCAGATGATCGCTCCATCCCGGCCCGGACGATTTCCGCTAAATCCCGTACTTTGGGATCAGCGAAGACGTGCGGATGCGATCCCAATTTCTCGAGAATCTTGGCAGCCAGCGCATAGTCACCAATCCGTTGTGCGACATAAGCGATGCTGAGCGCGATATAGGTGTCATCGACGCGGTTTCCTATCTCCGGATTGGAAATCGCAGCAAGCGAGGATTTAATCGCCTCGGAAAGATGCGCGTCAGCGTCCTTTCTTCTTCCATCGAGTACTGAGACGACAGCCCTGGCCACTCCGAATACCCGGCGAGTCAGATCGATGCCAGCCGATTCATCGGCGTATGCTTTTTCGGCGACCTTACTAGCTTGCGAAAAATCCCCTTGATCGATCTCGAACGAAATACGTTCTATATACTGAACGGAGGGGCTGATTCCTGCAATTTCAAGATGCTTTCTGGCCTGCGTAAAATCTGATCTAACCGCATGCACATCGGCCAGTCGGCGCGCGCTGCTTACCAAGCCGAGCTCTAGAGCTTGTTCGAAATGCTTTTGCGCTTCACCGTAATTTTCCTGTCCTAGCGCTGCGCGACCCCAATAGTCCAAACCAGCGCTGCGCAACTGGTTCTGGGGCGCACTTGCTACTTTGGCATACCTTCCCGCTTCGGCGTAACGGCCTTGCTGCAACATTGCCCCTGCGTAGTTTGCCGAACCGGCGAAGTATTCCGGGTATATCTGCGCCAGCAATTTCCATTTTTCGGGTGCGGTATTCCCCGGCTCGAACTCTGCCGCCCACGCATCCAGGTAAAGCGCTTCCCTTGCCGGCAGCCTGCTGCGCAATGTGATTGCCTTCTTGAGATAAGGCATGGCGGCATTGACATTCACGGAAGCCATACTGGCTCTCACGATACCCAGGTAAGCCAAAGCGAAGTCAGGATCTATCTGAATCGCCCTCTGATAGAGATTCGCCGCTTCCGCATAGCGCCCCTTGGCGAAAGTATTTTGCCCCAAGGCATATGCGCGCAGCGCATCAAGATTGGAGGTAGTCACCTGCGGCAACGGCTCCGAATCCTTCTCGATAGAGGCCATTGCCTCGCCCAATTTTCCACGCAACGCGGCAGTGACCTTGTCGATGGATCCCAACGTAGAGCCTGCACCGCTTCCATCCGCCGATTCTGCATATACGGTGGTCTGCGTGTGCGGATCCACTACTTCTGCGCTGACACGGACCTTGCCGCCCACTTCGGAAACCGTCGGCAAGATCACCGCCGGCACCGCCTCGCGCACCGCGATCTCCGACGCCACCGCCCGGTCCATCAACGTCCCCGGCTTGCGCTGCATTCGCGCCAGCGTGTCGCGCGCTTTCATGTCGCTGAGCACGTTGACGTAGCGCGACTGTTCCAGGCCGATGCGGAACGCCTGGGCCAGTGAATCGTCCAGCACTTTCTCGCCGGTCAAGTTACGCAGATCCCCCACCACCACCCAGTCGCGCTCGGCGAAGGCAATGGCCGGCTGCGGCTTGGTCACGAACCACGCGCCTACGCCCAGGCAGGTTATCAACACTACTTCGGCGACCAGGGCCGCCGGACGACGCCACAACGGAATGTCGCGCCAGGCCTTGGGGATGCTGGGTGGCGCGCGCAGCGGGGCAATGCCGACTTCGCCCACTTCGTGGATTTCTTGGGCCTCAGGCACGCCCTTGAAACGCCAGCGTCCGTAGGATTTCCACAACAGATTCTCGCCACGCTCGCCCAGCTCGCGCGCGGCGCGACGGGTCAAGGACTCGGCTACCGCAGACAGCAGGACCTGCCCCGGGCGCGCCAGGGTCATCAAGCGCGCTGCCATCGGTTTGGCCAAGCCTTCCACTTCCAGCGGCTTGGCCCCGAATTGCACCGCCTCTTCGCTGTTTTTCCAGGTCAGCACTTCGCCCACGTGCAGGCCGGCGCGCGCCTGCAGCGGCAGATTGCGGGCCGCGCCGATGTCGCGCAGGCCGCGCGCGTAGTCCAGCGCGAACCCCAGGCCATCAATGGGACGCTCGAACAGCAACAGCAATCCATCAGAACGGTCAATCAGACGGCCGTGCCATTCCTGTTGCAACTTCAGTACCAGGCGATCGTGCTCGCGGAACAGGTCGGCTGCGGGAATATCGCCCAGTCGCTCGACCAGACCCGTCGAATCCACGAGGTCGGTCAGCAGCAGCGTGCGCAGTTGCGGACCTTCGGAAGGAATCCGGGCGATCTCGTTCACTCCCGCGACACTCACTGATTCAGTCCTGCCACTCGACACGATCACCGCCCAGACTCTTGGCGCGGTAAAGCGCCTGGTCGGCCTGCGCGTACCAGTCGTTCCAGTCGCGCGACGGCTCCATCAGACAGGCACCCACGCTGAGCGTGGTGATCAGCGGCGGTGAAGGTTGCATCTGCTGCAATGCGCGTGCCGTAGTCACCACGAAGTCCGCATAGCGCAGCATTTCCTCGCGATGCTGGGCCTTGAGCAACAGGCAGAATTCGTCGCCGCCGAGGCGACAGGCGAAATCCTGCGAACCGGACAGGGACCGCAGGATGTTGGCGACGCTCTGCAATACACGATCGCCCAGCAGGTGGCCATGCAGGTCGTTGACGTCCTTGAAGCGGTCGCAGTCGATCAGCAACAGACCATAACCACTGTGTCCGCCATTGTTCCGGCCTTGCTCGAGGAACAGCGCCAGCCCACGCCGGTTGTACAGCGCGGTGAGCTCATCGGTGCGGTTGAGTTCTTCGCTCTGGTTGAGGCGGTGCGAAGTAACGCGCAGGCTATCGAGTGCAGCCTGCAGTTCCTGGTTGCGACGACGCAGGCGGTGGATCAATGACTGTTCGTTGGACACCACCCGCATGATGGCCCGGCGCAGGAAATGCGACACCAGCTTCGCGTCGCGGTCGACCAGGAGCTGGAATTCCTGGTGTTTGAGTTCCAGCAACACACCGTCTTCGATGGCCGTGGCTGTCGCAGTGCGCGTGTGGTCTCCGATCAGCAGGCCGAGTTCACCGAAGAATTCGCGCGCGCCCAGATGCTTGTGGCTGAGGTCTTCGCCGAAATCCAGCGCAACCCTGCCCTGCAGAATGATGTACATGCTGCTGCCCGCGTCCCCACGCAGGAACAGCCGCTCGCCGGCCGCCACCGGACAGGCGCGCCCGAGCTGCGCGAAAAGTTCGCACTCACTCGCCGACAGCACCGCGGTGGTCGGATCATCGGGCACTTCTTTTACCGGCCTGTCTGGCTCGTAGCCAGCGACCAGCGCTACGGTCTCCGAATTCATGTGACGCCCCAAGTCGCTCTCACGGAGGATAGCACTACGATATGCAGTGATCACGGGGCCTCCCAAAAAAGCGAAGGCCGCCGTCCGGTTAACCGGACGGCGGCCTGTTCACCTGTAGCCTGGTCCCGACTCAGGCGGCCTTT
>JBDTZK010000420.1:0-2873 GCA_040005195.1 Pseudoxanthomonas sp. | reverse complement strand
CGCAGGCGATACGCCGAGCCGATTACGGCCCAGGCTTATCTTGAAGAGCGGCTGCGCGAGATCAAGCTGAAGTAAGTTGGCCGCTGGCATTGGGGCTTTCTGGCGCGGCTGAAGCAATCCCATGTTCATCGCAGCGGACACCGGGATGGTTTTCAGCAGCCATGTGGTGAGCTACCGATTCTGACTGGCACTGGCTGCTGATTCGCCATAGCCAATGCGCACCAGTTCGCCCGCGTGACGGGCTGAGCTCCCCCGGCGCCGGGCGTTTCCCATGTCAATCGACTTTGCGGATCCTGCCCGAGTTTCTGCCCATCAATGCCAGTACCAGCCTGTCGGGTAGATGCTTGGCAACCAAACGGAGCAGCTTGTAGACGCGTCCGGGCACCACCAGGACGCGACCCTTTTCCACGCCTTCTATGCCTGCCCTGGCGACCACATCGGTCTCCAGCCATGCCCAGGCCGGCAGCTTCGACATCATTTCGCGGGTACCGGTGACATCGTGGAACTCCGACCAGGTAAAGCCCGGACACAGTGCGGTGACATGCACGCCGTGATCGGCATTCTCCAGGGAAAGCGACTCGCTCATTCGCACCAGATAGGCCTTGGCTGCGGCGTAAAGTGTCTGGCCGTCAGCGCCCGGCACCAATGCCGCAAAGGAAGCAACGTTGAGAATGCGGCCTTGCCCCGAGGCCCGGATGGCGGGCAGCAGCCGCCAGGTCAGTTCACTCAAGGAAATCACCATGACCTGCAGAAACTGCGCATGCGTGGGCCAGTCCTTGCTGAGGTAACGCCCGGGTACGCCGTAGCCGGCGTTGTTGACCAGGATGCGCACGGTCAGTCCGCGTCGCTGGATCTCGCCTGCCAGCACCTCCACGGCCTGCGGTTCGGCCAAATCCGCAGGAATCACTTCCACCGGAACCAGGCGGCGCAGTTCGACAGCCAGCTGTTCCAGCTTGTCCACCCGCCGCGCGGTGAGGATGAGCGGCACGCCGCGTTGCGCATATTCGCGGGCGATAGCAGCGCCAATGCCACTGGAGGCACCGGTAACCAGCGCGTGGCCCTCAGGCCGGGGAGAAACCATGATGAGCATCCTGAATAAAGGCGGAGGGCAGGGCATCGGCTATTCTTTGCGCCCCTGCCGTCAGGCTGGAAAGGAGTCACACAATGCGTCGCAAGATCGTAGCCGGAAACTGGAAACTGCATGGCACCCGCGACTTCGCCACGGGATTGGTCGCTGAGCTCGCCGAGGGTCTGCCTTTGGAGGGTGTGGAGGTGGTGCTGCTGCCACCCATGCCCTACTTGGGTGACCTGATCGAGGATTTCGAGCGGCACGATCTCGAGTTTGGCGCCCAGGATGTCAGCAGCAACGAGAAAGGCGCCTACACCGGTGAAGTTTCAGCCGCCATGCTGGTGGACGTCGGCGCCAAGTACGGGCTTGTGGGACATTCCGAGCGCCGCCAATACCACGCCGAGACCAGTGAGCTGGTGGCTGCCAAATTTGTTGCCGCCCGCAATGCCGGGCTGGTGCCGATCCTGTGCGTGGGCGAAACCCTGGAACAGCGCGAGGCAGGGCAGACAGAGGCAGTGATCGCTGCGCAGCTGGCCCCGGTGCTGGATCTGGCAGGAATCCAGTCGTTCGCCGGGGCCGTGGTGGCCTATGAACCGGTCTGGGCGATTGGTACTGGCCGCACGGCCAGCCCGCAGCAGGCGCAGGACGTGCATGCCTTCATTCGTGGCGTGGTCAAGGCCCGCGATGCTAGAATTGGCAATTCGCTGCCGCTGCTGTATGGCGGAAGCGTCAAGCCCGACAATGCTGCGGAACTCTTCGCACAGCCCGATGTCGATGGTGGACTGGTCGGTGGCGCCTCGCTGGTGGCTGCCGATTTTCTTGCCATCGTCCGGGCTGCAGCCGACTGATCCTTCGCACCGGGCCTGGCGCAAGCACCCCGTTCAAGAACTTATCGAGATTCAGAAATGTTGATGTTGACCCTCAATGTGATCTACGTGCTGGTGGCCATCGCGATCATCGCGATGGTGCTGATGCAACGTGGCAGTGGCGCCGCCGCCGGTTCCGGTTTTGGTTCGGGTGCCTCGGGTACCGTGTTCGGCGCACGTGGCGCGTCCAACTTCCTGTCCAAGAGCACCAAGTGGCTGGCCATCGTGTTCTTCGGCATCAGTCTCTTCATGGCCTGGCAGGCGTCACATGGCGCGCGCCCGGTCGTCCAGCAGAACCTCGGCATCATGGCTGAGCAGCCGGCCGGTTCGGCGGGTGAAATGACCAAGCCTTCGCAAGCGCCCTCGACCGTTCCGAGTGCACCGATCACTGCGCCGTCTGCGCCCGCATCGACCACGTCTGTTCCGTTGGTTCCGGCCGCGCAGGAAACTGCACCTTCAACACCTTCGCAAACACCGACAACACCGCCGCAAGGCGACTGAAGACGGTTACAATAGTTTCCGCGCCCGGGCTTGCCCAGGCGCACACGTTTGCCCAGGTGGCGGAATTGGTAGACGCACTACCTTGAGGTGGTAGCGGCGAAAGTCGTAGGGGTTCGAGTCCCCTCTTGGGCACCAGATGCGAATCCTTCTCAAAGCCCGCGTATTGCATACGTGGACTTTATAATGAGGAAACGCAAATTCTGCGGAGGCATGCGCACTACCAGCGCGCATCCGCAGCGCAACCAACCGAGGACCACGCGTGCTGGCCGAATACCTGCCGACCCTGTTGTTCCTGATCGTCGCCACCGGCATCGGCATCTCGCTGATGGTGATAGGACGGTTCCTTGGTCCCCGTCGTCCCGATGCGCAGAAGCTGTCTCCTTACGAGTGCGGCTTCGAGGCCTTCGAGGACGCGCGCATGAAGTTCGACGTGCGCT
>JBDTZK010000041.1:0-9641 GCA_040005195.1 Pseudoxanthomonas sp. | reverse complement strand
CTTGACGTCATGGTGCCGGCAGCAGGAGTCGAACCCGCGACCTACTGATTACAAACGCGTACGGACAGTATTTCGCCAGTGTTCAAGGCAGTACATCCCATGGATGCAACCGCCTGCAGTTGCGCCATTCTCTGGCTTTTCCTAGAACGTGAGTTAACATCACAGAACATGGCTTGACTGCCTATTCCGTTGCCTGGTGTTAACTCAGATGGCCGAACGCAACGCTGCAACGCTGACACAGAAGCTCCTCGACTCGATCAAGCCGGGCGCCAAACAGGTGGACATCCGCGACGCCGCGGTGCGCGGGCTGACGCTGCGCGTATCGCCTGGCGGAACGATGACCTGGTGCGTGGTGAAGCGCGTGCCGGGCGAAGGGCCGAAGCGGATCGTGCTGGGCAGGTACACCGGCGACAAGGTGCCCGATGGCCTGACCATCGATCGCAAGGAATTTCCCGCCGGGCATCAATCGCTGTCGTTGAAGCAGGCGCGCGAGGAAGCGGCGCGCGTGTTGGCGCTGATCGCCGAAGGACGCAGCCCGACAAAGGAACGCGCACGCGCGAGCATGCTGCGCCACGTCGACGCGGAGCGCGGATCTTTCCGGGACTTGCTGCGAGACTACATCGCGTTCCGCCGCGACGGATCGGAGAAGCGCGCCGCGGCCGGCGTGCGCCAGATCAATGCATGGAATGCCAACGTCGCCACCCTGGAGCGTGACGCGCCCGCCATCCTGGATATGAAAGCGCGCGAGGTAGAGCCGGCGCACATCGTGGCGCTGCTGCGGCCGATCTTCCACCACGGCACGGCGCGGCCAGCAACTGGGCGCGGCAGTGGTGGCCGTCGTGCCACTGGTGGCGCGCAGGGTGGTGCGCTGAAGGTCCAGACGTTTCTACAGGCGGCCTTCGCCTATGGCTTGTCGTCGGAGCACTCCATCGCTCGCAAGGTCACCCGCACGTTCGGGCTCGTCCACAACCCGGTCGCGCCGATCCCGCGTGAAGGCAAGTCGACACCCGGAACGCGCGCGTTGTCACCCGCGGAGCTGCGGCAGTTCTGGTGGTCATTGGACCAGAAGTCGACACAGGGCCAGATCGGTCCGGCCATCGCCTGGCTGTTGCGCTTCACCATCGCCAGCGGCGGGCAGCGCACGCATCAGCTTTCCCGTGAACCATGGTCGTCATACGACACGAAGAAGCGCGTGCTAACCCTGATCGATCGCAAGGGCCGCGGCGGAATGGAGCGCGTGCACTTGGTCCCCATGACCTCCCGCATGCTCGGCATTCTGAAATCGGTGGCGGACGCTGGCGGCAACTTCAGATGGCCATGGGCGGCAAACTCGCGCGGACCCATCGACATCGCGTCACCAGCCAGCGCCGTGCGCCAGTGGTTGAAGTCGGACGACGCCATCATCGACGGCAAGCGCATTCCCCCGTTCACGCCGCGGGACTTGCGGCGCACATGCACGCAGCTGATGCAGGCTGCTGGCGTGCCTGACGAGCAGGCCGACCGGCTGCAGTCGCATGGTCTCGCGGGCGTGACCGGCGTGCATTACCGGAACAACCCGGAGCTCTATCTGCCAGAGAAAATTGCCGCGCTGGAGAAGTTCGACGAAGTGCTCGGCCAGATCCTGATCGGCAAGTTTCCCTGACCGTTTGCGACTCTGGTGCGACTCAGTTGTAGGGGTGACATGGGCGACCGTTGCAGCGCATGGGCTGGCGGCACTACGACCCCCTGATTTCCATATAGTGGGCCTATGACTTCTGGCTAATTCGATAGGCTACGCCTTGCCAGATGGAGCATGTGGATTTACAATGTGCACAGCTGGACCGTCGATCCGTGTTTTACCGGCGGGCGTAAACGAGGTTCCCCTGCAAAAAACGTTGGGCCAGGCAGAGGCCGAGCGTATCGACGGCAAACGCAGATAAGGACCCCCGCCACCGCCCCTGAGTCTCCGCCTGTGTAGGCCGCGGAGTTCAGGGGCGTGTACTCGCCCTCGGTAACGGTCTCGTTCCCAGGAGCACCGAAACATGAACACAGCAACACTCCCGAGCAACACCGCAGCGCCCGCTGCCCCTTGTCGTTTCGAACGCTACGACGAGCTGAAACAGCGCGGCATCCCATACAGCCGCGTTCACCTTGCCCGTCTGATCGAGGCTGGAGAATTTCCGGCACCAGTGAAGCTCAGTAGCGGGGGACGCATTGCGTTTCTTTCCACTGAGCTGGACGACTGGATGGCGCAGCGCGCGGCGGCACGGAGCGCCGCATGATCGACGCAGAACGAAGGGTCGAGAAATATCGACGCCAGTACGACGATGCGGCTACGACGATGCAGGCCGCTGTTACAGAAGCAGCGCTGCGAACAGTGACGCACGTGATCGCCACCGAAACCGGCGCTGCAGAAAACGCAGTGCGTGCGGAAGTAAAGGAGCAGGGCCGCGCACGCGCACTGATCTCCGAGTCTGGCCGGATGGTTGCCAGCGTCGTGCGATCGGTGCTGGCGGAGCCGTTCTGCCCTGGGGCGTTCGACGAAGGGACGTTCGCCCTGTCGAAGTTGTTTGCCACCGCCTACCGGTCGCGGGGTGCGGCACGATGAACGCAAAACTCGTGCTCGAAAACGTCGACCACCAGACGCTGCTTTGCAATACGCTCGCCGCGGTCGGTCTTGGTTTCCACGCGGGAAATATCCTGCACCTGGACAAAATTTCCCAAGACGAAAGCGTCATACGGGAGTGGTCTGCAGCCAAGGAGCTCGCCGGCATTTCCACGGATCGTTTCGGCGAATCGGAACAGCTGGCAATCATGTATTACCGACCCGCTGCCGCGTTTGGCGATGGGGGCGAAGTGCTGCCACTTGGCAACGAACGCTACCGGAGAATGAAAGCTGACGGGATGTTGCCGCGCACTCTCGAAATACTGTCTGGCGACTTGGTCTATTTAATCTATCGATCGTCTCGCGTGATCAGGCAGGGCAGCATCGAGGGCGAAATTTTCCTGTTCGCCAGAGGCCTCATCGACCCGCAGTTCATCAGCGGATATCGCGACATCGCGGAGGCACCGGAATGGATGCTGGAGGGTTCAACAGAACCGGAAGCCCCGCAAACGTTCCGGTTCAAGCCAACACCCATTGATTCCCTTATATCCGCCAAGCCACCTGCCTGGCAGATCCGAGACATCTTGCCGGCAGAAGGTTTGGCGGTGATGTTCGGTGAGCCCGGCAGTGGCAAGAGCTTCCTGGCTTTGGACATGCTCGCAGCAATCGCACGCGGGGAGCCATGGGGAGGCCAACGCACAAAAAAGGGCGTGGCCGTGTATGTGGGCCTGGAGGCGAAGGTTAACGATCGCGTCGCGGCCTATCTGCAGCACCACGAGCTGAAGCCGGCGGACCTTGCCGGCAAGCTGCACGTGTTCCAAGGCCAGCCGCTGGATATGTCGAACCAACGAAGCGTGGACACGTTCGTCGCTGACCTGACCGTGCAGGGTATCGAGCCTTCCATCGTGGTCTTTGACACCTTGGCGCGGTCTCTGCCGGGAAAAGACGAAAACTCGTCCACGGACATGAGCGCGCTGATCGCCTGTGCCGGACGCATCAGTAACGCTTTGGGCTGCTTAGTGATCATGGTCCATCACAGCGGCAAGGATGCCAGCCGCGGCGCACGTGGCCATTCTTCACTGCTCGGAGCGGCCGATGCTGAGCTTGCCGTCACATACGACAGGGTCACCGGCACCCGGCAGGTAAGCGCAACGAAGATGAAGGACGGCGCCGACGGTGTTGCATGGCAGTTCCAGTTGTCGACGGTCGACCTTCCCGCGTTCTCGTCGGACCCGGACGAAGGACCGCGATCCTCTCTCGTCGTGAGCCAAGTTGTGCGCTCGATCGGCGGCACGAACGCGAAGCGCAACGGCAAGACGGAATGGACGCCGCCGCGCCTGCTGGTTCACCAGGCATTCGCAAACGCTGCGTCGGCCAAGGGCGGCGCGTTCGATGCGCCGCATGAGTGCAGCCACGAGGAGTGGGCGGTTGCCCATGAAGAACTGCATCCGCTGCGCGAAGGATTGCAGGGCAAAGAACTCAGCGCGGCCAAAAAAGTGCGCGCACTTGAGTTCAAGCGCGGAGTGGACTGGCTGGTCAGCAAGCACATGGCGACCTTCGACCCAAAGCGCAAGATTTACACCGCCAGCACCGCGCGATAAATGGCCGAAGTGGCGACAAATGGAGCTTGTCGCCAAGGGTCAGAAAATGCGCTTGTCGCCAAGGGGCGGCGACACGATGGCGACAAGCGTTTTATTGGCCAAGGGCTACCGGAAAGCGTTGGTGCGTATAGGTTTGCGCATGGTTGGCGACATGGCGACAAGTGGCGACAAATGCTCTTGTCGCCACAGCCATACTGGCGACAGCGACACACACAACCCTATAGGGTGTGTGTGTTGTCGCCATGGTCGATTCGGGAAAGGGAAAAGATCATTTCCCCGTGGCTGATGCAGACGCCGCCCCCGCTGGTTTGGCTGCCGGCTCTGGCGGTTTGCATATCTCAGCGACGACCAAGTCATCGATCGTGCTAGGCGCTACTTCTTCAAAATATCCGAACAGCATACCTGCTGCCTTTGGCTTTTCCCCACGCATATTCCAAAGCTGTGCCGTTGTGATTTTCAGGTCGTGCTGATCGCAGTTGGCGATAACCTTGATCACCATCCGGTCATAGGGCCTGCTCGATCCTTTCGCCTCCTGCAGTTTCGTGTAGCCGTACATGACCCAAGCTTCAACACCGGCAGACGTAGGCCGCGTGCGTTGATCATATATAAGCAGTGCGAGGTTGGAGTCGAGGTAAAAGGGGCGCCAGCCAGACAGCCCTGGTCGATGGGTCGCCGCGAGAATGGTGGAAAGCAGAACGCAGTTGGCGTAGTCCGCAGGGCTGTTTGTGTAGACGGCCGCATTGTGGAGTCCGACGCATCGATAGAGCTTTACTTGGATCACGTCTTTGTTGGCCTCGGCGTGGCCGGTACTCGTAAACGCGAAGAACACCGCGAGCGACAAAGCTCTGATTACTGCCTTCATATTCGTGTCCCCTGATCCCACCCCAAGAGTAGGCCGAATCGGCCTACTCGGCTGGCCCTCGTGCCGCATGGCCTCCTTGACTGCCGACCCTCACGCCTCCACGCACGCCGCGATGAACTCGACGTAGTCCGCTTGCTTCACATCACTGACGTGCTCGGCATTGAACCGGCCCAGGATGGCCGAGAGCTTGGTCAGATCCTTTCCCCCGTGGCGGGCCTGCACCGCCTTCAGCGCCGCGCGCACTTCGGCGAACGATGGGTGGGCACTATCCGGCGTGCGTCGACGCGCCCGCGTTGTGGCTGGGCGTGGTTCCGGCCCGGCTACCTGGCTGACTACCGCAGCCGCCTTGGAGGACTGAAGCACTGCCAGCACTCGCTCGGCATCGTCGATGGTGGCGCACTGAATCTGCAGGGTGAACATGGTTGGTATTCCTGGTGGGCGACCCCGATGGCCGCGAGGCAGAACGTACCGCCCTCGGCCGGAGTATTGTCAAGGCCGGTCGATCGTGTGTAATATGCTGATATGTAACGTGTTGTCAAAAAGACAACACCTTTTTCCGCGACGCCCATCCCCTACTGATTGCCAGCTCTGTCCACCGCGCTATCACGCGCGGGCAGGCGCGTGCGTGCACCCCTGCCCGATCGATCGACCCCCGCCGCAACTGCCGACTCTAGCGAGCGCCTACCGCTCTATAGACAGTAGGCTGCATCGGGAGCGATGCACTCGTATCATGTTGTATTTGTTGGTATAATGGTTCCATGAGCCGGTCGGTTATGTGCACAGGCTTGCTCAATAGGTAACACAAGACAACATTCACCCGATTTTGGAACCGCCAACATGCTCGAAGCACTCCGACTGCGCCGCCGCAACACCGCCGAATACCTGGAAACCAGGCTCGAAGCCGAGCGGCACGATGCGGCCGAAGCACGGCGCCGGGCTGCCGAAGCCGATCTGGCTGCGGCAGACGGTGGCGACGGCAAAGCAGCCGACCGCCAGAACGCCGCGGCCGCGCTCGCCGCCGAGCGCGTGAACCGCACAGCACTGGCCCTGCAGAGCGCCAAGGACCGCGCGGCACTGGAAGCGAGGCAGCAGGCCTACGACGAGCACGTGGCCCAGTACGCCAACTGCGTGGCCCTGCTGCGCAAGCGCGCCGACGCAGCGGACAAGGTCCAGGCAGCTGCCCAAACCCTGGCAGATGCGTCACACGGATATGCGGACGCGAACGTGGCCGTGCTGGAAGCAATGCCCGCGTCGTTCCCCTGGGCGATGCGTGACGGCATGTGCCTGGACGTCGACCTGGCCACGGCCGTCAAGGTCGAGCTGGCGCGCGTGCAAGCGTTCGCAAACGCCGAGCCGTACTACATCCATCTGCCGTTCGCTCAAGCGCACCACCAGTGCATTCCGATCTTCGAAGAACGGGCGGCGCGCGTCCTGGGGACCAAGCAATGAGCGAGGACATCGGCGGCAGCTCCTTCAGCGCATCCGCACCCTGGACCGCGCCAGCACCTGGCGCACCCGCCGCATCACCAGCAGCACCAGCCGCGCCGGGAGCACCTGCGCAGGGCTATGCACCGGTCGACACTGGCCACGGCGCCCAGGCCTTCAGTGCGCCGATCGTGGAGGCGCCAGCCGAAGGTGAAGCGCAACCCGGCACCGAAGCCACCGGCGCCGAGCCGGCCGCCGAGTTCAACGCGGTCACAGCTGTGGCCGACATGCGCAGCAGCCTGGAAGCCGCGGGCATCGATGCCGGCGACAACGCGGTGGTTGCCACGTTGGTGAGCAAAGGCCTGCAGCAGAACCAGACACCCGCACAGCTGGCGCAGGGTGCTGCCGATACCCGCAGCCACCTTGAAACACTCTACGGGACCGAGGGCGCACAGAGAATGATTGGATGGGCCCGCAAGGAGTTCCAGCAGATGGCCGCAGGCAATCCGAACCTGATCCACCTGGCCGAGAAGTCCGGCGCAGGGAACAGCCTGCTAATCATCAAGAGGCTGGCCGAGCGCGGTATCGCAAGGCACTACAAGCAGCGATGAACCAGCTCAACGCCAAACAGCTGGCTTTCGTGGCTGGCCTTCAAAAGGGCAAGGACGGCACAGCCAGTGCCGTGGCCGCGGGCTACTCGCCGAAGTCCGCGAGATATACCGCATGGTCACTCCAGAACGAGAACAAGCAGGTGATGGCTCACCTGGCCGAAGTGCGCGCGGAGATCTCGGAGATCACCAAGCACGACACGCAAGCCGCGTTCGCGGAGTGTGTGGAATGGATCGCCTTGGCCAAGGCAGCCGGCGACATCAAGGGCGCTTTCAAATACATCGAGCTGAAATCCCGACTCTGCGGCCACCTGGTCGAGAAGGTCGATATCACCGTGGATCGACCAAGCATCCTGGAAGCATTGTCGATGGCGTCAGCCCGTGCCGTGCGACTCAGGTGCGACCCAGTCGACGCAGACTACGCAGTAATTGAGGCACAGCCTAGCCTCACGGCAGCACAGCCCCCTGATAAACAATCAATTCCGCCCCTATCTGGCGACCAGTTCCCCGCCAAGCCGATCCCGTTTTGAGCCGGCGAAACTCCCCAGCATCACCGCCGACATCTTCGGAAAGTTACGGGTCCCATCCAGCTCAGGGAAGCCCGGCGCGGTGGGTGGCACCCCCGAAACCGAAGTCGATGCTTCACTCGGGGCCAGCTCAAGAACAAACACTCAAAAATTTTTGAAATGGAAAAAGGCATATGAAAACGATCGACGATTACCGCAGCAAAGCCAGAAAAGATATTCACGAGTCAGACCCGGCGGCGTGGCTGGAACTTTCGCCGGATGAACGCAAGCAACAGGTGCACAACCTGGCCACCTTGCGCCAGCAAGATTGATCTTGCTCGACCACGCACCAGCGAAATTCTGCTGACACCGACGCTCCACTAAAGGCAAACAACAAATGTCGACCCTCTACATCACTGAGTTTGCAAGCCAAGGCCGTGATGCCGCTGGCTACCAAGTCCAAGACATTCCGGTTTATCCACCGGCAGCGGAACAAGTAGTCGCCATCGGCGCCGGCAGTGTCCAGTCCGCGGCGCTGCAGCCGAGCACGACCCTAGTCACCGTGGCCAGTGATCAAGCGTGCTCCATTGCAGTGGGTGCGAACCCGACCGCAACGGCCACAAACCGGCGCATTGCCGCGAATGTTCCGGTGCAGATCTGCGTACCGGTGAAGAGTGGCTTCAAGATCGCCGTGATCACGAATACCTGACCCGATCGCACACCGCACGACTTCCACCGAATAGGCAAAAACTATGGGATGGCTGAATCCAACACCCGAAGACGAGTACCGCATCCAGGCCATGGGGCAAGGTGGCAACACCACGACTGAGCTGCCACAGGCAACCGGCTTCGATGGCGCTCTCTCTGCGATCCCCAAAGGCATCGCGGCCGGTGTCGGCAAAGTCGGCACGATGGCGCAGGATGCGCTCGGCAACACAGTCATCGGTGACGACTTCAGGCAGTTTACGAGTCTGACCGATCAGGCCAACGACACCTTCCATTCCCTGCTTGGCTATGACCCGTTGGCCTTCAACAAGGAGCAGCGAGACGCCAGTGAAGCAGCTGCCACGACGATCGGCCAGTGGTCAGCCACTGGCCAAGACCTGAGGCGCACGGGCGTCACTGGTCGGATGCTGGGCCAAGCCGCGGAAGGTATGACGATCGTCGCGGGTGCGGCACCGGTGGCCGGTCCATGGGGTGCGGCTGCGCTGTACGGTGGCGCGGAAGGTGATGCCGGATATCAGGACGCTTTGCGTGGTGGCCTGGACCCCACGACGGCCAAGGAGATGGGCGCGCTTGCGGGCGTGGCCTCGGCAGCCGGCGCGGCAATCCCGGTGGTCGGAAAGTCCATCATGGGTAAGATCGTCTCCAGCGTCCTCGGTAACACCGCGCTCGACGTCGGTGGTCGCGCGACCGCGTCGGCAGTGCTGTCGGCCAATGGCTACCAGGCACAGGCTGATCAGGAACGTATTTTCGATTCCCAGTCCATGCTGGCCGATGCCGTGATGGGCGCCGCTTTTGGCCTGCATAGTGGTGTCACCACACTGCACAGTGAGTTCGCGCATGAGTTGGCCAGCGTGCGACCCCAGGACGTGAACCCCGCAGACGTCGACACGTCCGCGGCCGTGCTGAACCAGTCGCACTTCGAGCGATCGGCTCCAGGCATCCCGACAGACCCGGTCGTTGCGACCCTGCACGCGGACACCATGACGCACGCGCTGGACAGCATGCTGAAGGGTGATGAGCCCACCATCACCGAGCCCGTGGCGCGTGAGCTGCTGGGCGGCATGATCCCCGATCCCGAGCACGACCTGGCGCCCCACATTCTCGCGGCTGCACGCGAGGAAATCCCCCAGTTCAACGATGCGGTCGACCCGGTGAAGCAGCTGCCACAAGAACCGGTGAATGATGCCGCGGTGTCGATCGACGACCTCACAGCCGGTGACGATGACGTGCGTGGGCGCCTGTCCAATGCTTATGACGAACTCATGGCGAAGTACCCGAACATGATCCTGAGCCGCGAGGACGGGACCACCGACTACATCGACAAGATCG
>JBDTZK010000419.1:0-2884 GCA_040005195.1 Pseudoxanthomonas sp. | reverse complement strand
TTCTTCTGCACATGCGGACATGGATGCCGCTCGGACCACAAAGGTTGCCATGACTATCGGCATGCGTATACCCGCAAGCATGGCATTCATGTCGCTCGCGTCGCTACGACGGGCGGCACCGCCGCGGCTCGCAGCGCCGGGCCAAGCACCGCGAGCTGCCCAAGCAGCAGCATCACGAGCGCGCCCAGCGGCAGGTAACTCCACGGCAGGCGCGACAATTCGTAGTAATGCATCAGCAACAGGTTGCCGCCGTAGGCAAGCAGCATCCCGAGTACCACACCCATGCTGACGATCAGCAGATTTTCCGCAAGGAAATAACGCACGATGTGTTTGCGCCTGGCACCCAGCGCACGGCGAATACCGATCTGCCGGGTACGCTTCTGCACCCAGAAACCGGTAAGCCCCATGATGCCGACCATGGTGACCACGACCACGCAGAGCACCACGCCGGCGAACAGGTCCAGCGCCGCATGGGCGTCTGCGAAGGCTGCGTCGCGGCGTTCGTTGTAGAAGCTCACTGTGGCATGCGAACCATCGGCCATGGCAGGTTCGAATTGACGATGAATCACCTCGCGTACTTTGCGCAAGGCGAATTCCCTTGAAGCCGGATCGACCCGCACGGCAAAGCTGAGTATCGATGTTTTGCCCACACTCTGCGCCAGCAACACGGTGTAGTCGGCACGCCCGTTGGTGGCGATGCCCAGCTGGTTGCGCAGCAGATGCCGCGCGATGCCGACCACGACATAGCCGTGGCTGTCCTTGTCACTCGGTTCGCTGAGCACGTTGCCCAGTGCCGCACCATCCGGGAACAACCTGTCAGCCAGCGCCTGCGTAATGATGATGGCTTGCGCACCGGAAGATTTCGAATCGACTATAGCGTCGGCCCCTATGCCGGTATCGACATATTCGCCGGGCAGGAAATCACGCCCAGCGACCAGCGTCACGCCCAACGTGTCGACCAGTCCGCGACCGGTATAGGCATTGACGTCCAGTATGGCGCCGCTGGAGCCCTTGAGCTTGAGGACATAGAGCGTGGTGCTCACCATCGGCAGGCCGTTCGCGGCCGATACGGCCTTTACGCCCGGCACCTGCCGCAGCATCGCCGTGCCGGTCTCCACATCGGACTTCGACCACGGATGCTGCATCGAGAACAATTGATCCACCAGGATCAATTCGTTGTCTGCCACACCGCTGGGCGCCACCATCGGCTCCAGCCGCTGCCAAAGCAGAAACAACACATTGCAGAGAATGGCGCAGGCCAGCGCTACCTGCAGCAACACCAGTGCGGGCATCAGGCTGTGTCGGCGCAGTACGGAAAACAGGATGCGGATGGACATGGTCGATCTCCCTATTCGCTCTTGACCTGCAGGCCCGGCTCCACCGCCGAGGCGCGCCAGGCCGGCACCACGCCAGTGACGACACCCGCCGCCAGCGCCAGCACGAACAAGAGCACGAACATCAACGGATCCAGGCGGGCAAGATCGTTGAAGCTTCCACTTTGCTGGCGAAGAATGTGCAGGCCCAACAGTGTCAAAGGCAGCGCCATGACACCGCCGACCACGCAAACCGCACTGGCTTCCAGAATGTGCTGCAGAAAAATCGACCGACGTGGTGCACCCAGGGCACGACGTATGCCGATCTCACCGCTGCGGTGCAGAAATCTGGCCGCCAGCAGTCCCGCCACGTTGACCATGCACAACAGCAGAAATGAAATGGCCATCCAGACATTCAAACGCACGCTGTCAGGTATCACGTTCCATTTCTTCAGCCACGCCGATACCCCGTACAGCTCGGCGTTGGAGGGCTTCTTGTATCCCGCCAACGCCTTCTGCTGTTCAGCGTAGTGCATCAGGTAACTCCGGTAATCGGCTTGTTGCCGTGGTGTATCGAGCTGCACCCAGTAGCTCAGCCAGGCGCAATACCGCACCTGCTCCTTGCCGAACGTGGCATTGAAAGACCTGGCCGCTGCGGATAGCGAGGCGTCGCAGCCATCGCTATCCGAATTCGGTTCCAGGCCAGCATCCAGCGCGGCGGTATAGGGCACGAACAGGTTCTCGCGATCCGTCGCGCTATACGTCCAGCTCTGAACTTCATAGAAATGCGGTTGCGGCACGAACGGACTGATCACCCCGATGACCTGGAACACGACGTCCTTGACCCGGATGTTTTTGCCCACCGCGTTGCCCGTACCGAACAGCTTCTGCGCCAGGTCCAGGTCGATAACGGCCACCGGTGCACGCGCGATGTCTTCGGCCGCACTCCAGCCGCGTCCGTAACGCAAGGTCACGCCGAACATCGGGATGAAACTGCTGGTAGTCGCCAGCAACGTTTGCTGTTTTTGCTGATGCCGCCCATCGCCATCGGCCACATCCGCACTCATGTCGGCCAGCGCGGTTTGTCGCACGGCGCGATGCGCGAGCAGCAACGCTTCCGCATCCGGCAGCCGGATGTGTTTGTAGTTGACGTTCATCGTGATGCCTTCCATCTCTATCTGCTTTATGGGCTCGGCCTGCACGGTGTCAGTCCATGCGAGATACAGATGCTGACTCAGGCCGGGCAGTGGATCGGCCGACAACACATGCAGCAGCGTCAAGGTGGTCATGCTGGCAGCCAACCCCAGCGCCACGGTAAGCACCGCCAGCAAGGTGCTCCTCGGAAATCGCCGTAGCCCATGCAAGGCCAGTTCGAGGTTGTAGCGAATCATGTATCAATCACTCCTTGACAAACCTTTCCATTATCACGCAGCCCGCGTCGCCACCACCGGCGGCACATTCGCTGCGCGTAACGCCGGGCCGAGCACGGCCAGCTGGCCGAGCAGCCACAGCACGGCGGCGCTGATCGGCAGGTAATACAGCGGCAGTTTCGGCAGTTCGTAGTGTTGCAT
>JBDTZK010000418.1:0-2890 GCA_040005195.1 Pseudoxanthomonas sp. | reverse complement strand
GCCTGCGTCTGGCCATGCTGCGCATCGAACACGACTGGGTGCCACAGGTGCAGGCCATCCAGTTGGGCAACAAGTCGCAGGCAGAAGCGGGTCGCAAGCGCCTCAAGGAACTGCTGACGGCATCGGTGCCTTTGTTCAAGGCCAGCAAGTTCTTCCTCAATCCAGAGATGAGCCTTGCCGACTGCGCCATGGCCCCGATCATCTGGCGTCTGCCGTCGCTGGACATACCGTTGCCGAAAGATGGCAAGGCCATCGAAGACTATGGCAACCGTATCTTCCGCAATCCCGGTTTCGTGCGCAGCCTGACCGACCGGGAAAAACGCTTGCGTGAAATTCCGGCCTGAGCGCCTGCGTCAGCTTCCGTACCGCGGCGGACCGCTAGAGTGATTGCATGACTGAAGAGATGCCGCGCATGACCAGCCATCGCCCGTACCTGTTACGGGCGCTGTCGCAATGGATCGCCGACAACGACATGACCCCGCACTTGCTGGTTGACGCGACCGTGCCCGGCGTGCAGGTTCCGCCCAGCGTGGTCAAGGAAGGCAAAGTCGTGTTGAACATTGCCGAGCGTGCGGTGGTGCGTTTGCAGATCGACAACTCATCGGTGAGTTTCAGTGCGCGCTTCGGCGGCGTCAGTTATCCGGTGATGGTGCCGATTTCCGCGGTGCTGGCTATCTATGCGCGTGAAACCGGGCAGGGCATGGCCTTGCCGGATGACATTGCCGGTGCCACGGGGCCGGAAGGCGATGACGAACCGCCCAGTCCGGATACGTCATCTTCTGGTGATGCGCCTGTGCCGGGCAAGCGCCCGTCCTTCCTGCGCGTGGTCAAGTAGCCGCTGCGCAACGTACCCGGACCTAAAGATCATGCGGACCGCAGCAGCTTCTGCGAGCGGTCTCAATGCAGGTTGATGGGCGTCACTGAGGGCTTGACGGGCCCAACGAAGGACACCAGCTTTTCGCCACGCAGCACCATCCTGCCGACATGGCGGTCGACGCCATCGTGGGAATATTCAAAACGGAACGTGCGCTCGAACCCGAGTCGACCATCGGCATTGCGGCGCACGCGAATGCCCGATGCGTGGACGGACTCGTCCAGCCACATTACCTCGGCAGTGGCGCAGGCATTACGACCCAGCAACTTGGCATGTTCTGCAGCAGCACGTGCCGCATTCCAGTAGGCGAAGGCGGCCGCGCCAACAATCATCAGGATGATCAACGAAGGCATGGCGGTCAGCGCGGCGCCGGGCCGAGTTTCAGCGAAAGATCGATGGCGTGCACGTGCTTGGTCAGGGCGCCGATGGAAATGCAATCGACACCGTCCTCAGCGATTCCGTGCACCGTTTCCAGGCTGACACCGCCGGAAACTTCCAGCGGAATGCGGCCATCCGCAAGGCTTACCGCTTCGCGACGCATGGAAATATCGAAGTCGTCGATAAGGATGCGGTCGCAGCCTACGGACAGCGCTTCCTGCAATTGCGCCAGGGTCTCCACTTCCACCACCAGCGGCAAGTCCGGCTGGGACGAGCGTGCGGCATGCACGGCGGCGGTCAGCGAACCTGCCGCGCGAATATGGTTTTCCTTCAGCATGACGGTGTCGTACAAGCCGATGCGGTGGTTGTTGCCGCCGCCGCATAGCACTGCATATTTCTGTGCCAGGCGCAGACCGGGAAGCGTCTTGCGCGTATCCAGGATCTTCGCGCGCGTGCCGCGCACCGCATCGACGTAAGCGGCCGTTGCAGTGGCCGTTCCGGAAAGTGTCTGCATGAAATTCAGGCTGGTGCGTTCGGCGCTGACCAGCGCACGTGCGCGGCCACTGAGCGTGGCCAGCACCGTTCCCGATTCGACACGGTCACCTTCCGACACATGCCAGTCGATTACCACCTTCGGGTCCAGCGAACGATGGCAGGCATCGAACCACGGCCTTCCGGCGATCACGGCTGCTTCCTTGCACAGCAGGTAGGCAACGTCGGCGACATCGGGCAGCAGGGCCGCGGTCACGTCGCCGCTGCCCAGGTCCTCAGCCAATGCGCGCATCACGTCGCCCGCCACCACATCCGCCGGTGGTGGGATCAGGCCGCGCATCAGGCAGCGAAACCTTCGACCTGAGAAGTCGCAATTGCCTCTTCGGCCAGCAATACCGGAATGCCGTCGTCCACCCGGTACACCGTCTTGCGGTCGCTGGTCAGCAGTCCTTCGCGCAGCGTTTCGCCCTGGATGCTGTCGTCGGCACGTTTGACCGTGCCTGCGGCGATGGCGCGGTTCAACGCGTCCAGGCCTTGGGAATCGAGCAACGCCAGTGATTGTCGCGTTGTGGGGCAGCACAGCAGATCGAGCAGTTTGCGGTCCATGGGTGCATTGTCGAGCTTGGAAGATGTCCTAGAATAAGCCTTTGCGAACGCAGGCTGTGAATGCCTGCCCCGCTTCCGACAGAATGGTTCCGACAGCATGGTTCCGAGAGGATGGCAATGACCGACACCGTTTCGACTCCCCTGGTCGGCATCGTCATGGGTTCCCGCTCCGATTGGGAAACCATGCAGCACGCCGCGCAGAAACTCGACGCGCTGGGCGTGCCTTATGAAGTGAAGGTCGTTTCGGCACACCGCACGCCGGATGTCCTGTTCTCCTACGCCGCCGAAGCAGGTCCCCGCGGGTTGCGGGCGATCATCGCTGGCGCGGGTGGCGCCGCCCACCTTCCAGGCATGCTGGCCGCCAAGACGCCGGTACCGGTGCTGGGCGTGCCCGTACAGTCCAAGGCACTCAATGGAATGGATTCACTCCTGTCGATCGTGCAAATGCCGGCCGGGATTCCAGTGGCAACCTTCGCCATCGGTGTCGCGGGTGGGGCGACGCAGCTGGTGGAGGTCAAATCCAATCGTGACGATGTCGCC
>JBDTZK010000040.1:0-9715 GCA_040005195.1 Pseudoxanthomonas sp. | reverse complement strand
AGGTTGCCGCTCCAGATAGGTCTAGCCATTCGATATCTCCGAGGTCAATTCCGAGGTCAATACGGACAAAGGCGTCATGTAGCCAATGTGGATCGATACCGCCCGGGCCGTTACCCAGACGTGAGGGCGCGAGGGTGCTTCACGCGCCTTTTAGATGCAGTGCGCATGATCACTGCAAAAAATTACGGAGCCCACGATGAGACTCGCAAAGACCTTCAACCAGTTCGCCCAAGCCACGGCCAAGTTCACCGGTAACCCGATATGTTTCTGCCTGGCCCTGGGAGTGGTCGTGGTCTGGGCCATCAGCGGCCCGTTCTTCGGCTTCAGCGACGTGTGGCAACTGGTCATCAATACCGGCACCACCATCATCACCTTCCTGATGGTGTTCCTGATCCAGAACACCCAGAACCGTGATACCGAAGCCATGCAGATCAAACTGGACGAATTGATCTACGTGACCCGCATGGCCAACAACGAGTTGTTGGACCTGGAAGAGCTGGAGGAGGCTGAACTCGATGAAATCCGCGAGCGCTACGAGCAACGTGCACGCAAGGCCAAGGAAGCACGCGAACGCAAACAGGCGGCGAAAAAGAAACGATGAACCTCCACCCCGCTAATGCCTGAGCACGCGTGCCGGCTCGCGCTTCGATCAGAAAACCGGGCGAATCATATCGGCAGTCCGGCTGCCCAACCATACGAGTATCAAGCCTGCAATCACGCTGATGGCAAGATAAAGCAACAGCATCGCATTGCGGTCGGAACGGGCAAGCAACATGCTTTCCACCATCAACGCCGAGAATGTGGTCAGCCCGCCCATCATCCCGACCAACAGGAACGCGCGCCAGTAGATCGCAGAAGGACCACGACCTTCCAGCCAGACCACCAGGAACCCGGCCAGGAACGAACCGAGCAGGTTCACCGCCAGCGTGCCCCATGGAAAGCCAGTGCCGAGTTGCCTGACCAGCACGCCGCCCAGCCAGAAACGGCCCGCCGCACCCAGCGCGCCGCCCGCCATCACCAGCGCCAGTTGTTGCCACCAGATCATCGGTGCCATGACGTCACGACTTGCCCGCATTGCGCACGGCTTCGGCACGCGCGTTACGCAGCCGGTCGATCTTTTCCTTCAGCTTGATCTCCATGCCGCGCTCTACCGGTTCGTAGTACACGCGCTCACCCATCGCATCTGGAAACGCAGTCTGGTCCAGGGCGATGCCGCCTTCCGCATCGTGATCGTATTGATAACCCTTGGAGTAGCCGAGTTCCTTCATCAATCTGGTCGGCGCGTTGCGCAAATGCAGTGGCACGTCCTGCGTTCCGTATTCGCGCACATCGCGCTTGGCTGCGTCAAAGGCCAGATAGCCTGCGTTTGATTTCGCCGTGCTGGCCAGGTAGATGACCAGTTGCGCCAACGCCAGATCACCTTCGGGACTGCCAAGACGGTCGTAGGTTTGCCAGGCTTCGATGGCCATCTGCAGTGCGCGTGGATCGGCCAGGCCGACATCTTCCACGGCCATGCGGGTCATGCGGCGTGCGAGGTAGCCGGGATCGCAGCCACCATCCAGCATGCGTGTCAGCCAGTACAGAGCGCCATCCGGGTTGGAACTGCGCACCGACTTGTGCAGCGCCGAAATCTGGTCGTAGAACTGTTCGCCGCCCTTGTCGAAACGGCGCGTGCGGTCCGCCAGCACCTGCACCAGGGTTTGTTCGGTGATTTCGCCACCTTCACCCAGTGCGAGTTCCGCTGCGATTTCCAACAGGGTCAGCGCGCGCCGCACGTCACCATCGGCTGCCCCGGCAATCTCGCCCAGCAGGTGCTCCTGCACATGAATGCCCTGCCCGCCCAGGCCATTCTCGTCGTCGGCAAGTGCATGGCGGAGCGCTTGCAGGATGTCATCGCGCGACACGGCCTCCATCACATGCACGCGGCAACGCGACAGCAAGGCCGAATTCAATTCGAAGGAAGGGTTCTCGGTGGTTGCGCCGACGAAGATGATCGTGCCGCGCTCGATGTGCGGCAGAAATGCATCCTGCTGCGCTTTATTGAAGCGATGTACTTCGTCGACAAACAGCACCGTATGCCGGCCATCGGCGAAACGATGTGCGGCTTCGGCCAGCACCTGGCGTACTTCGGGTAGCCCCGAAAGCACCGCGGAAATTGCCTTGAATTCGGCGTCAGCGTAATGAGCCAGCAACAGGGCCAGGGTGGTCTTGCCGCAGCCCGGCGGGCCCCACAGGATCATCGAATGGACATGGCCTGACTCGACCGCACGGCGCAAGGCGGTGCCTGGTGCCAGCAATCGGCGCTGGCCCACCATCTCGTCCAGCGTGCGCGGACGTATACGCTCGGCCAGCGGGCGCATGGCACTGCGATCCACGCTGAGCAGGTCGGGTTGGTCGCTCAGTTTTGACTTGGCTTTTGCCACCCGGTCATTGTACTGCCAGTGATCTCAGACGATGGGAAACAGGCCTGTACCGCCGTGCTCGGTACTCAGATATCGCCCACTACGTCCACGCCCTGCGCGGGGGTGTACTTGAACGTGGTACCAGCGAAGGTCGGGTTGCGCTTCCATCCGCCAAAACTGATCTTGGTGTTCTGGCCGACGGCATCCACCACCTCCATGCGCGCCAGGCCGGTCTTGCCGAAACCCAGGCGTGCGGACTGGAAGCTGGCATCGCCCTCGCTTTTGGGTGTCAGTGTCAGCCACTGCAGGCCGTCCGTCGTGCCGGATTCCTTGACGTTGAATTGCTGGTCCAGTTTGGCCGGATCGATCAGGGCGGACAGTGGGCTGTTCTGCTCCTCGCTGCCTTGCTCACGCACGGTGACCTGCTGCAGGTCGGGATCGTAAACCCATACTTTCCTGCCATCGGCCACGATCAATTGCGGGTAAGGCTTGGCGTATTCCCAGCGGAACAGGCGTGGAGCCGACAAGGCGACACGGCCGCTGGATGTTTCCTTGAGCTTCCCCTTCGCGTCATAGACCTGTTGCGTGAACTGGCCATCCAGCCCTTTCAGGCCTGTGGTGAAAGACTTGAGGTCGTCGCGTGCGCCCGCAAGCGCATTACCTGCGATCAGCGCCGTGCCCAGCACGACAAGACGGAGGGACTGGTTCATTGGGAATCCTTTGCAAACGGAATGCGGACAGTGTCGCGAGACCAAGCTGAATACGTGCCGATCATCGCCCGGTCAGCTGAATGACGCGAGCGAGCACGTCACTGCTCTAAAAATCATTGTCTGGGCGGTGGCGGCGCCAACACGCTGCGATCGCCGTTGTGCTCGGGCGGTGTCACTACGCCAGCAGCTTCCATGGCTTCGACCAGGCGCGCCGCGCGGTTGTAACCGATCTTCAACCGGCGCTGCACGCCCGAGATGGAGGCACGGCGCGTCTCGGTGACGATCCTCACCGCTTCGTCGTACAGCGGATCGCTTTCCGCGTCATTGGAGCTGGCCGATTCCGGCAGGCCGGTCGCACCCACGACGGTGCCGTCGCCCATGGTCTGGACTTCCTCCAGCACGCCTTCAATGTAGTCAGCGGTGCCCGTGGCCTTGAGGTGTTCGACCACGCGGTGCACTTCTTCGTCGCTGACAAAGGCGCCGTGAATACGCTCGGGCATGGCGGTGCCGGGCGGCAGGTAGAGCATGTCGCCCATGCCGAGCAGGGTCTCGGCCCCGGACTGGTCCAAAATGGTGCGCGAGTCGATCTTGCTGGACACCTGGAACGCGATGCGGGTGGGGATATTGGCCTTGATCAGGCCGGTGATCACGTCCACTGATGGGCGCTGCGTGGCCAGGATCAGGTGCATGCCGGCCGCGCGGGATTTCTGCGCCAGGCGGGCGATCAGTTCTTCGACTTTCTTGCCGACGATCATCATCATGTCGGCGAATTCGTCGATGAAAATCACGATGAAAGGCAAGGTCTCCAGCGGTTGCGGTGCTTCCCCCAGATCAGCGAATCCTGTGTTGGAGCCGGGCTTGAACAGGGGATCCATCAACGGCTGGCCGGCATCCTGCGCGTCCTTCACCTTCTTGTTGAAACCGCCCAGGTTACGCACGCCGACTGCGCTCATCAGCTTGTAGCGGCGTTCCATTTCAGCCACACACCAGCGCAGACCGTTGGCGGCCTCCTTCATGTCGGTCACGACCGGTGCCAGCAGGTGCGGAATACCTTGATAGACCGACAATTCCAGCATCTTCGGGTCGATCATCAGGATGCGCACGTCCTTGGCACTGGCCTTGTACAACAGGCTCAGGACCATGGCATTGACCGCAACCGACTTGCCGGAGCCGGTGGTGCCGGCCACCAGCAGGTGAGGCATGCGCTGCAGGTCGGCCACGGTAGGCCTGCCCGCGATGTCCTTGCCGAGCGCAATGGTCAGCGGGCTGGGTGATTTGTCATATTCCTTCGAGCGCAACAGCTCGCTCAGGTAAATCATTTCGCGGCTGGTATTGGGAATTTCCAGGCCGATGACCGACTTTCCCGGAATGACGTCGACCACGCGCACGGATTTCACACTCAGGCCGCGGGCAATGTCCTTGTCCAGCGAATTGACCTGGCTGACCTTCACCCCCGGTGCCGGCTCCATCTCGAAGCGGGTGATCACCGGCCCCGGGTAGGCACCGACCACATTCACGTCGATGCGGAAATCCTTGAGCTTGAACTCGATCTGGCGGGACAGGGTTTCCAGGGTCTCCTCGGAATAGCCCTTGGTCTGCGGCTTGGGATCGTCCAGCAGCGACAGCGGCGGAATACCCGATTCATCGCCACCGGTGCCATGGAACAGTGGGATCTGCTGTTCGCGCTTGGCGCGATCGCTTTTCTCGATGACCGGTGCTGGTGGCGGTTCGATATGCACCGGTTCGCGGCGTGCGCGTTTGACCGCTTCCACCTTGCGTACTTCCTCACGCTCTTCGCGCATGACCCGCGTCTGTTGCCATTCGGCGGCCTGGTGGCTGCCGCGACGGAAGACTGCCGGCAATGCCAGGACGCCCTTGCCGATGCGTTCCATCACCGCGAACCACGACAGGCCGGTGGCCAGGGTCACCGACACCAGGAACAACGCGAGCAGGAAAAGATTGCCGCCCAGGCTGCCGAACAGGGAATTGAGTGAGCCGCCGACCAGTCTGCCCAGGATGCCACCTGGCCCCGCAGAGAAGTCCGCGGCCGGCAAGTCACGCATGAACAGCAGACCCGTGGAGGAAATGAGGAAGCCCACGATGCCGACCAATCGCAACGCCGGGCCCAGGTCTGCTTCGCCGTCGCCATCGGTATCCATCCCGAACAGCGCGATCCACGCCACCACCCCAAGCATGATCGGTAACAGGAAAGCGACGTAGCCACAGAACGAGAGCAGCAGTGCGGCGACCCAAGCCCCTACCCTGCCGCCCAGATTATGGATGGGCGCAGTGAGGCTGCCGGACTGCGACCAGCTGGGGTCCTGTGGCGAATAGGTGAACAAGCTTGCCAGCAGGTAAAGCAGCAGCGGCGCGATGGCGATGAGCGCAAGGTCACGCCACAGGCGTTGGCGACGCGGGTTGGCCACAGCGGCCTGCTTACGTGCGGCCGAATTGGCACCTTTTGCTTTCGGAGTTTCCGGGAGCTTCTTTGCCACCTATCGACCAGACCTTAAGAATGCTGCATTAGTCTTTGATAATAAACGAATCTGCGAGGTATTTCAGTAAGGGCTGAACTATTGTGCCGCCACTTTTAAGCTGACTTGCCCTCCCCTGCATGCGCTTTGATCGACTCAGCCCGCTTCGCTGCGCGAAGCCATGCGCGGATAAGCACATCCCACTCGTGCGCCTTGATTCAAGTTGTCCCCACCGCCACTCTATGTGCCTGCGACGACGCTGCAGAAACGCATCCGAATCGCCTTTCCCACCTTCATTTTGAGTATACATGAGCACTTCAAAGCACTGCCGCCTGTTGATCCTGGGTTCCGGCCCTGCCGGTTGGACCGCCGCTGTCTATGC
Source organism: Pseudoxanthomonas sp. (assembly GCA_040005195.1). Taxonomy (GTDB): domain Bacteria; phylum Pseudomonadota; class Gammaproteobacteria; order Xanthomonadales; family Xanthomonadaceae; genus Pseudoxanthomonas_A. The sequence continues at coordinate 3,747 of JBDTZK010000040.1, read as the reverse complement.
CGCGCGCGCCAACCTGAAACCCGTGCTCATTACCGGCCTGCAACAGGGTGGCCAGCTCATGACTACCACTGAAGTGGACAACTGGCCTGGCGATGCCCATGGCCTGATGGGTCCGGACCTGATGACCCGGATGCAGGCACATGCCGAGCGTTTCGATACCGAGGTGATCTTCGACCACATCCATACCGTCGACCTTGCGCAGCGTCCCTTCAAGCTGATCGGCGACAACGGCGAGTACACCGCGGATGGCCTGGTGATCGCCACCGGCGCCACGGCAAAGTACCTGGGCCTGGAGTCGGAAGAACACTTCAAGGGCCGCGGCGTGTCCGCCTGCGCCACCTGCGATGGCTTCTTCTACCGTGACCAGGATGTGGTCGTGGTGGGTGGCGGCAACACCGCGGTGGAGGAAGCGTTGTACCTGTCCAACATCGCCCGCAAGGTCTACCTGGTGCATCGCCGCGACACTTTGCGTGCGGAGAAAATCATGCAGGACAAGCTGTTCGCCAAAGTGCAGTCGGGCAAGATCGAGCTGGTCTGGCACCACGCCGTCGAGGAGGTGCTGGGCAACGAAGCCGGTGTCACCGGTGTACGGGTGAAGTCGGTGTTGGACGGCAGTACCCGCGATATCACTGTGCACGGCCTGTTCGTGGCCATTGGCCACACCCCCAACACCAGCCTGTTTGAAGGCCAGTTGGACATGAACAATGGCTACCTGAAGATCCATTCCGGTATCGAAGGCAACGCCACGGCCACCAATGTCCCGGGCGTCTTTGCCGCCGGCGATGTGACCGATCAGCACTATCGCCAGGCGATCACTTCCGCCGGATTTGGCTGCATGGCCGCGCTGGATGCCGAACGCTTTCTGGACAAGGATGCCTGATGCCGGCCCCACGGCTGGGCTTGCTTGCGCTACTGCTGCTGGCCCCTTTCGCCAGGGCCGATGAGGCGCGCGCGATCAATGCGCCTTTGGCGCTGTCGCCGCCGCCCAACCCGGACTGCATGGAACAGGAGCAGTTCTTCGGCGAACTCAACGCGCGTCTTGGTTCTGCGGCCGGCACTCCACGCGTGGACCAGGCGATGGAGCGCTTGATGTATTCGTTCTTCGAAGACCAGCGACAGGTGCTGGCGCAAGTCATGGAAGGTGACCAGGAGGCTGGTCAGGTGCTGGCACGGAAGTGGGCAGCGTGTGCGCTGAGTGGCTTTAGCCTCTCCGACCTGCAGGTCGAGATCATGGTCCAGGGCCTGCATGATGCGGTGCAGGCGGGCAACAAAGAGGCGATGCTGTTGCTGGCGACCTTGATGGCCACCGGTCAGGGAGTAGGCCAGGACTACCTGAAGTCATTTGATCTGTTCACCCGTGCCCGCGACGAGCACTTGCGCGATCAGGACATGAAAGACGCCTATGCAATGAAGCGCGTACGCGGTACTTCGCAGCGTGACGCCCGCAAACGCCTGGCGGCCTATTCGTTTGCCTTTGAACAGCTTTTTTCGCATCTGGCCGACGCACATACACAGGATCTCACCAGCCATATTGGCGAATCCCGATTCGCCTTGCAGCTGAATCCCTGCGAATCCAGCGGAACGGTCAATCAGGAAGCGACTGATGCGTCATTCGACCCTGTGCTTTTGCAGCGGATCGTCAACCAGGCCATTTCCCGGCTGCCTGAGCTGGGCGTTGGCTGCGATGTGCAGACCGTCGCCACCGGCATGCCGGGCACGCTCGTCCGATACCGCTGAACGTGGTGATTGCGCGCGTTCTGGACTCGCTGGCCGGCCTTGGGGCGCAATGGGATGCATTGCACGATGGTCGCAACCCGTTCGTATCCCATGCTTTCCTGTCCGGACTGGAGCAGCACGGTTGCCTGCGCGAACAGTGGGGCTGGACGCCCCACCATGTCTCACTGTGGGAAGGTGATGAGTTGATCGCGGCAGCTCCGGGTTATCTGAAGGACAACTCGCATGGCGAGTTTGTTTTCGACCACGCCTGGGCCCACGCCTATGCACAACACGGACGCGATTATTTCCCCAAGTGGCTGGGTGCGGTGCCCTACTCGCCTGTCACCGGGCCCCGTTTATTGGCGCGCGATACAACCCACAGGCAAGCCTTGCTGGAAGCGGTAATCGCACAGGCGCGCGAACGCGGACTGTCCTCGGCGCATGTGAATTTCCATCCCGATACGGAAGAACCCGCCTTCAACGAGAGCTGGTTGGCTCGCATCGACGTGCAATACCACTGGCGCAACCAGGCCGGCTGGGCGGATTTTGATGGTTTCCTGGCGGATTTTGACAGCAAGCATCGCAAAAACATCCGCCAGGAGCGTGCCAAGGTCCAGCGTGCCGGCGTCGTGTTCCGCGTGATGCATGGCGATGAAGCCAGTGACGAAGACATGGCCACAATGTTCGCGTTCTACCTGCTGACCTTCCGCGACTACGGCAATTCACCCGCGCTGACCCTGGACTTTCTGCGTCACCTGGCCAAGGCGGTGCCGCGCAATGTTGTGATCTTCCTGGCAGAGCGCGAAGGCAAGGCGATTGCCGGTGCCTTGTGCCTGCGTGGCGGCGATACGCTTTACGGTCGTTATTGGGGCGCGTTGGAGACCCTGCCCGGCCTGCACTTCGAGACCTGTTACTACCAGGGCATCGAATACTGTCTGCGCGAAAGATTGACCGTGTTCGAGCCCGGTGCACAAGGCGAACACAAGCTGGCACGGGGTTTCCTGCCGACCTTCGTCCATAGCCGGCACTGGATCGCAGAAGCTGATTTCGCCGATGCACTGCGCCGATGGTGTGCGGAGGAAGCGACCTCAGTCCGTGCTTACGCGGCGACGTTGTCAGCGCATTCGCCATTCAAATCCATTGCCCCGGAAATGCGGTAAGCCAGGCGCAGGAGCGACACAGGTCGCGAAGTTGATATCGGGTTGGCGTGGGGTGATGCAATCGCTACTCAAGTCGCTTGTATTGCGATCGTGCATACCCGATCTCAACAGACTCCGGTTTAATCTGTATCAATGCGCCGCCCTGCCTTTCTCTCATCTGATCCCGGGTTGCCTTTCCCCCCGATTAGTACGGCTTTGACTGAACCTGACGGCCTGCTGGCCATCGGTGGCGACCTTTCGCCAGGCCGCCTGTTGAATGCCTACCGGCATGGCATCTTTCCCTGGTACTCCGAAGGCCAACCGATCCTGTGGTGGACGCCCGATCCGCGCATGGTGTTCCAGACCAGCGGGATCAAATTGACATCCAGGTTCCGTCGCCAGTTGCGTCAAAGCCAGTGGCGAATCCAGGCAGACACGGTTTTCGCGGAAGTCATCGCCGCCTGCGCCACGAGCCCGCGGCCTGGCCAGGATGGAACCTGGATTACCGATGCGATGCAGCAGGCCTACATCAGGCTGCATGACCTGGGACACGCACATTCAGTCGAAGTATTTGAACAAGACCGTCTGGTCGGTGGTATCTATGGCGTGGCCATTGGCAGGATGTTCTTCGGCGAAAGCATGTACAGCGCCGAATCCGGCGGCTCCAAGGCCGCGCTTGCCGCGCTCGGTCACCGATTGCACGCGTGGGGTTGGCCGCTGATCGACGCCCAGGTCGAAAACCCGCATCTGGTCAGCCTGGGCGCAGAAAGCTGGCCGCGTGAACGCTTCATGCAGCAGGTTGATGAACTGACTCGCCAGGCTGAACCCGAGGGGCGCTGGACCGGGCGTTTTGGAGTCCTGCAGGCCTCCGAGCTGGCGGAAATCCATTCCG
>JBDTZK010000039.1:0-9716 GCA_040005195.1 Pseudoxanthomonas sp. | reverse complement strand
GCTTGCCGGCGCAGCGATGACGTGCCTACACGCGCACCGTGCGGCAAAGCATCCAGCGACGCATGGTGATTGGAGATGAAGGCATCGGCCGCGTCGGCACGCACCAGAATCGCCGGCAATACGAACGGACCGTCAAGCTCCATGGGCACGTCTTTGAGCGAGTGCACCGCACAATCCGACTCACCGCGCAGCATGGACAGCTCCAGTTCCTTCAGGAACAGGCCCTTGCCTCCGATGGCCGCCAGTGAACGATCCAGTACGTCATCACCGCGGGTACTCATCGGCACCAGGCTCACCTCAAGCTGCGGATGCGCAGCGCGTAGCTGGGTCGCGACGTGTTCGGTTTGCCACAGCGCAAGCGGACTCTTGCGTGTGGCGATGCGGATCTGCTGCTGCTTCATCGGCCCATTATGAAGGTCCCGCACTGGCCAGGGCTAGGCCGCTCGATATCCCATGCCTACGCAGCCTGTCTGATTTCCGATGGCGATTAGCCTGTAGAACGTACTGCCCGTGGTGCAACCCTGGTTGAACCAAACTTCGCAGCACATAGAAACGCCGCACGGTGCTCGATCAGCCAGGCGCGTGCTTCGACTACACTCGCAAACAGCGGTTTTTTTGAAATGCTGGCTTAGTTACAGGCTTTTGACCGCATCCCGTAGACCGGCGACACAGCGTCGGCTGACTTCCAGTGGTTCCTTGCCATGACGCAACACGGCCTGCACGCGGCCATCGTTGATGCGCTTGATCTCGATGATTTCGTGGCGCGCGACCAGGCAGTTGCGATGGATGCGCAGGAAGCGGCCATCGAACTCCTCCTCCAGGGACCTGAGTGACTCCTCGATGAGATCTTCGCCACGCACATGGTGGACCATGACGTATTTCTCTTCGGCCTGAAGATAATGCACGTCTTCAAGGGGGATCAGACGCAGGCTGCCGCGCATTCGCGCACACAGGTGGGTGCGCGGGGTGCGCCCCTGCAGCACAGGCGCCTGTGTTTCCCGGCCAGCGACAAAGCTGCGGGCGCGCTCAAGGGCCACGGCCAGACGCTCGGCACGCACCGGTTTCATCAGGTAATCAATGGCGGCCGCATCGAAGGCCGACAGCGCATGTTCGTCGTAAGCGGTGCAGAACACCACGGCCGGGCGCGGATCGAATGCAGTCAGGTGCCGTGCCGCCTCCAGCCCATCTACACCGGGCATGGCGATGTCCAGCAATACCAGGTCAGGCTGAAACTCGGCGCACGCCTGCAATGCGGTCAAGCCATTGTCGGCTTCGGCGACGATCTCCACGCCAGCGTGCTCACCCAGCAGCGTGCGCAAGCGCTCGCGGGCCAGGGGTTCATCGTCGGCGATCACCACCTTCACGGTGCCTGCTTCCTCTGTTGTTCAACAAGAAGTGCAACTGCATGGTAACCAGCGTATGGGCCAGCGTCATCCTGCGACGCCGGACACACTTACTGTGCTGCGAAACGCTGCTCCATCCAGTGCGCCAGGTCGTCGATCTCGTCAGCACACACCTGGTGCGCCATCGGGTAGCGGTGCCAGTCCACCTTGAAACCAAACGATTGCAGCAACTGCGCGCTGCGTTCGGCGTGCATGACCGGAATCACGGGATCGGACGCGCCGTGGGCCATGAACACCGGTTGCGACGCAGCGGCATCGCTTTTCGTCTGGGCGGCGGTGCCGGCATCCGGCAGGTAGGTCGACAAGGCAATCAGACCCGCGAGCGGCGTCTTGCGTCGCAGGCCGGCCGCCAATGCGATTGCACCGCCCTGTGAAAATCCAGCCAGCAGCACATGGTCTGCGTCAATGCCACGCGCATGCTCCCGATCAATCAGCGCACCCGCCTGCAGGACGGATTGGTCCACGCCTTCGCTGTCGGCACGCGTAGGAAAATCCATGCCGACAATGTCGTACCAGGCACGCATGCGCACGCCGTTGTTGATGGTCACCGCGCGCACCGGCGCATGCGGAAACACGAAGCGCACCGCAGGCCAGTGCGGGCGCACCAGCTCCGGCACCAGTGGCACGAAGTCATGGCCGTCCGCGCCAAGGCCGTGCAACCAGATCACGGCCCATTGCGGCGAAGGGCCGGTTTCCTGTTCGACGGTTTCAAGCAGATCGATGGCATTGTCCATCACCCATTGTGGCCGACAACGCGGCTGTCGGCCAAGTTGGCCTTGCTCGGCGCCCAGTTCAGTCCAGCAGCACTGCGATGACGAGGGCGTGCCGCGGCGGCATGGAAGCACATCAGCGTCGTGGCCAGATATGAATCCCGCTCAGCCGGTCTCGCAACGATATTTTTTGTCACCCGCCAATGCTTGGAACAGCAACCGGACTGACGGCAGCGGTGACTTTGGTGTGTCAGGCCCCAGCTTTCCAGCTCAGGATTTCCCGGGCATTGGAAAAGTAGCGGCCATCATTTCGTCGAAAGGCGCCGGGCGCGCAATGAAATAGCCCTGCGCCTGATCACAGTCGTGCGCCTTGAGCCATGCAAGTTGGCCCGCGTCCTCCACCCCCTCGGCGATGATGCGCAAGCCAAGGCCATGTCCCAGCGCGATCAGCGCTTTGCAGATGGAAGCGTTGCGTGTATCGCTGACGACATCGACCAGGAAGGTGCGATCTATTTTCAGGTAATCCAGCGGCAGGTCACGCAGGTACGCCATGCTGGAAAATCCGGTCCCGAAATCATCGATCGAAATGCTCGCGCCATCGTGGCGCAGTTCGCGCATCATCTCGCGCGCCGCATCAAGTCGCTTGAGCACTGCGCTCTCGGTGAGTTCGATATCAATGGCGTCGCTGGGAAGCCCATGGCGTCGGCGCAGTTGCCGCAGGGACTCGGGCAGATCCGTGGAATGAAACTGCAGCGCAGAAAAATTGACTGCTATCGAGACGTGGTTGACACCGCGCGCGCTCAATTTCCGATGTGCCAGCGCGGCATGCTCCATCACCTGTTCGCCGATGAGCACGATCAGTCCGGACTCCTCCGCAATCGGGATGAATTCACTTGGCGGCACGAAGCTGCCGTCTGCCTGCCGCCATCGCAGCAAGGCTTCAAGTGAAACAACATCTCCGCTTAACAGATTCAGGATCGGTTGATAGAACAATTCGAACTCGCCTTGCTTGACCGCTTCGCGCAAGCGACCTACCAGTGCAAGCCGTGCACTTGCCTGATCTGCCAGGGTGTGTTCGTAGGGCACCGACAGCACGTTGTCACGCCTGGCGCGCAGCGCGGCCAGTGCAGCATGGCCAATGACCTGTTCAGCGCTTTCGCCCTGATGGGATGCCTCGGCAAGACCAATCCAGGCCTCCACACGATGCAGCCCGGCAACGGTATTCACCGGCGCTTCGAGCGCCGCAGCCAGCTGTGTCAGCATTTCGTCGCGGCGCGCTGCTTCACGTGCGATCAACACGAACGAATCTGCCGGCACATATGCCGACAACCCGAACTGAGTTCCAACCTCGCCCAGCCTGCGAGCCGCTTCCTGCACGATGTTCGCGCCCGCCTGCTGGCCACGCGTGGGCGCAACCAGCTCCAGGTCGCGCAACTGCACATAGGCGACCACATAATTGGCACCTGCCTCGCGCGCTTCGCCGTCCATCTGCGCGATCAAGGCGGGCAACGTAAGCAAGCCCGTGGCCGCATCATGCGTTGCGCGCCACGCCAGATCTTTCTCGTGGGCCACGCGATCGCTTATATCTTCCGCCAGGACCAGACGCGCAGGCCTGCCCTCGAAGTTGATCGCCCTGCTGTGCACCCGCACGTCGATACGTCGACCATCGCGGGTCCGGTGTACCCACACACGTTCGGGATCTTCATCCCGCATGCCGTCCAGCAGAAACGTGCGGACTGTTTCGTCTTGAGCAGGCGGCCGTATGTCATAAAGCTTTGAGCTGAGAAATTGTTCGCGTGTGTAGCCGTAAGCCTCCAGTGCGGCCGCGTTGACTGCCAGGAAGGACAGGGTCTGCGTATCGAACACCCAGAACGGCAACGGGTTGCGCTCGAACAATTCCCTGAACTGCAACTCGGCGCGCTCTACCCGATGCTGTGCGTCACGTCGATCAGTGATATCGACGATGGTGCCCGCCATGCTGCCGGCACCCTTCGAATCCTTGACCATGGCCCCGCGCGCGCTGATCCAATGCTCCCCCCCTTCAGGCAGTACGATGCGGTACTCCGAATGGAACTGCTGTCCACTATCCCGCGCCTTGTCACACTCGGCCTGGACCCGCACACGATCAGCGGGATGTATGCGCTCCATGAAACTGGCCTGCGCAATGTTGCCCGCGCCATCGCTGAAACCGAAAAGGGCTGCAGCCTGTTCGGACACCAGCACGACGCTTCGATCAAATTCGAAGCGCCATACACCGGAACGTGCCGCCAGCTGCGCCTGGGTCAGCCAATCGGCCTGAGCTTCCAGTTCAACCAGCAGGCTTTCCCGTGCAGATTCGACAGCAGACAGACGCCTCAACGTCAGCATCATGCCAAGCCAGTAGAGGCCGAGGAGTGCGCCTGCCGCCCACGCATAAGCACGCCATGACGCCAGCGCTTCATGAAGTCCGATACCGGCTGCCGCCACCATCGGGAACTGGCTGCTTTCGCTGAAGGACACCACGCGCTCGACGCCGTCCAGCTTGCTCACCACATACTCAGTGGATCTGCCGCCTATGCGCAGACCTGCAGGCACAGGAACGACGGTCCCTACGAATCCACTGCGCTGGCTGGCACGCGCCAGCATTACACCGTTGCGGTCCAGGATGGCCACACTTCCGTCTTTCCCGCTGTCCAGTCGCTCGACCATTCGATGCAGTTCGTCGGTGCGCAAGCGTGCGACCAACCAGTTCCCGTTACCGGTCTGCAATGCAAAGGGAACCACCCATCCTGGCTGCCCTTGTACCGGCTGCCCTTTCATCAGCGGCCCTTGCACCAGGCGCTGCGGCGCCACCGATTTTTCCGCAGACTGGATCCACTGCGGCAAGGAGGGATCCGAAGCGCCGCTGGACAACGCATGCCCTTCTGCATCCATCAGCACGATGGATTCGAATTCGGGCTGCCTTTCGAGCACACCTTGTACCGTATCGGGCACCAAGGCATGCGCCTGTTTGGGGGCGGTGCGCTCGAACGCGATCGAATCGATAGCAATGCCAGTCATTGCCCGTTCGAGATTGCGCAACTCATAGTGAATCAAGCGATCCACGCCATGAGCCAGGGCCATGCTCTGTCGGTGCGCAGCTTCGGTGCGCACCCTCCGGTCCCGCAGGATCGCGATCACCAATACCACCGTGATCAATGCACCCAGCGCAATGCCGACCCAGCGCAACACCTTGGTAGAACCGAGGCGACTATTTCCCGGCAGGGAGGACATGAACATGTGGGCCAGCATTGCGTTGGCTCGACCATAGCCAACGCCTATGGCTTGTGGCAAGGGCACAGCGCCGGAAATTCATGAATCCGAGGCCTGTATTTCACGGAAACCGTGGTTTTCATGGCCCATGTGAACTGGCTTCAACACCCTCTGGGAAAATGCTTGACCCCCCGGTGGCTATTAACCTGCGACCACAGAACTGTCACGGCCCGCGCCCTTGGCGCTGTAGAGCGCCGTATCGGCCAGCGAAAACCAGTCCTGCCAGCGTTCTTCATCGCCCAGCAGACTGGCGCCTATGGAGACGGTAATCCGACCGCCCGGGCCACGCAACGCACTCCGCACCTTGGTGCGTATGCGCTCAGCGGCGACATACAGGTCGGCGCTTGAGTCCACGCTCACCAACGCTACAAATTCCTCGCCGCCGAAGCGGAACACCTGGTCGTTCTTGCGCATCTGGTGGCGGAGGATGGCAGCAAGGTCTGCTATCGCCGCATCGCCGGCAGCGTGCCCATAACTGTCGTTGACTGCCTTGAAGTGATCAATGTCGATGATGATCAAGCCGTAATTGTCGTTACCTGTGCGTTTCCGCCCGACTGTTTCGGTCAGCGCCTGTTCCATCATGCGGCGGTTGGGCAGGCTGGTGAGCACGTCGAGTGACGCCACTTGCTCCAGGGTCGTGCGATCCATTCCCACGCGGACCGCGAACAACCACGCAAAAAGCGTCACCAGGGACGCGGAGGCCGCTGCCGAGAATGCGCCGACCAGGGTGGGGAACAGATCGGGAACCGTCAGCATTGCCGCAATCAAAAACAGGTTGGTGCATGCGGCAAGCCGACTACCGGTGATGAAGAAATTGGTCATCAGCACCAGGTACACCCACGAGACTGCCACCGGGCCCAGGAACCAGCTCGCCAGCAGGCAGCACAGCGAATTTCCGATGCACAGGAAAGCACCTGCGCCCGCCGCGCGCTTGGTCAGGTTGGCATAGAGCACCGGTAGGGCCACCAACAGCACGATAGCCAAGTCGACCAACGCAGCCATCACCTGCCCGTTCAAGGCACGGTAAATGCCAAAACCGGCGATGGTCACGGCAGCGCTTCCCCCAAGCTGGGTGATGATGCCGAGTTGTGGATTTTGTTGCAGGTACTTGAACATGTGCCGAGTCTAGCGTGCGACCCACGTCCAGCATGTGTTTGCCACCTGCCCCCCTGTGCGATGCCCATCAATTCTGGGGCGAGCCGCGTAAAGGGCACTCTCTCGAAGCAAGCCACTTGATTCAGCACTCAGCTCGCAGCACACACACAGTCGGGCATCGACACACCAACGGGCACGGTTGATAGGCGGCGGTTCGATACACCGCTGTCCGATCAATCCAGTTTTGCATTTGCCCACGCGACGACCAGTGGAAGGCTGGACGTGTTGTCTGCTTCCGCCACAAGCTCCAGAATCTGCACACCCGCGACACTGATGTCGAGCTTGGCGGGCATGACACCACGCCGCAAGGGATTGCTCTCGAACAGTATTTTCTTGTCGCCGTACACCCTGAAAATCACCCGACGATCGATATCGGCAGAACTGTCATCAACCCCCACCACGGCAGTGAACCGGCTGAACTCTCCTCTGGACAATATTTCCAGCCGCGAGTCCGCCTGTATTCCAATCCCATGATCCTGCGGGTCACCAGCGAGACTGATCTTGCGCCCTTGCGGCGTGAAGTCGGCACGTGGTCCGCCCGAGTCTGCGGTTACGTCCGGATTGACTTTGATGACTCCATCGGCGGCCACGTTGATCCTGCCTAGCATCTCGGTCAGAAAATATCCGTCACCCGCCTGCGCCTGTCCTGCGATCTTCAACATGCGGGTCTCGCGCGGGGCGACAGACACGCTGAACATGTCGTGCTGCATGGGAAGGTCGGTATGTGTCCACAGATCACGTACGCTGGCTTCGCTGCCTGATTTCAACTTCAGCTGCTGCCAGGTCAAGGAAACGTCACGTTTCCTGGTTCCTCGATTGAAGACGGCAACCGCCCGCTCTCCTTTGCCCGATAACGTCTTGACCAGTATCTGCACGCCGTCTTCGTCATACACGATCGCGCCTTGATTGCCCGCGTCATCCTGGTTCACGGCAATCACTTCATGATTCAACAGGATATCCAGGATCGGTTGTGGTGCCTGGGTCAGGTCGAACCCCATCAGCAGCGGCGCCGACAGGATTGACCACAGTGAAAAGTGGGTCTTCGCTTCGGTCAGATGCCGGCCGTCGAATTCTCCCAGGCCAATGGCCAGCATGTCCGGATCATTCCAGCGCCCCGGACGTGCGTACATTTCACGTCGGGAAGCGCTGTCAAAATTGTGCAGCATGCTTTCCCAGTTCGGCTCGATATCGGCGCTGGTGCGCCAGAGGTTTCCCTGTTTTCCGCCCCAGCGGCGCGAATCCGCCTCACCCCACACACAGATGGCCAGCACGGCGTCGCCATCGGGATTGAGGTCGCTGATCGCATGCCCGATCCGGGCATAGCGTGTTTCCACGCCGTCCAGATCGGACTGCTCCGGTTTGGCGCGGATGAACTGTGGCTTGAATTCCGCATATTGCCCGGCGGCGACCGCTTCATTGTCCTTGCCGTAATCAGCCAGCCCGCAGGCATCGACCTTGACGTAGTCGAAACCCCATTCCTGGAAGAACAACCGCAGATCCTGGTACTCGTAGCCGTCCAGCCCGATTTCGCGCTGGGCGATCGACCCTTCGGGCAAGTTGGGGCTTTGCGGATCCCAACGCTGCGAGCAACTGTTCTTGCCAGCGTCGGTATAGATACCGGCCTTGAATCCCATCGCATGCAGCCGATCAGTGAGTGGCCGAAAGCTGGTTTCGCCCTGGGGGCCGATGGCCGCACTCGGGAAAATGGCAGTACGGATGACGATGCGGCCATCCGGATCGCGTCGCAACCACCAGCCGTCATCGAGATTGATGTAGCGGTAGCCTGCCGCAGCCAGTCCACTGCGCTTGATCGTCTCGGCCGCAGCGATGACTTTGCCTTCGTCGATCTCGGTGCGGAAGGCGTTCCATGGGTTCCATCCCATCGGTGGCGTTGCGGCCGCGCTGCCGCCATGCACCGAAAAAATGCCACTGGGTCGCAGCGCATCGGACTGTGCGTGGACCACGGACCAGGGAAACGCCAGTAGCAGGAGCGGAAGCCGCAGGTATCGGAACATTTCTTCAGGCCCTCAAAAGAAGGGCTCCTTGCGAAAGGAGCCCTTTGTTCAAATCACAGGATCAATGCATATGCAGTGCCGCATCAGAACCGGATGCTGAGACCCAGGTTGATCGAACGACCGTAGCGATAATAGCCTTGCGACAACAGCGGGTTGCCGTTGATGCTGTAGGTCTGCGCCTTGTCCAGCAGGTTCTGTCCTTCCAGGCTCACGCTGAACATGTCGTTGAACTTGTAAGACACATGCGCCGTGAGCCAGGTGATGTCATCGGCCTGCTCGTTGTAACCTTCGCCCAGTACGTTGATCGCCGTCACGAAGCCGTCGGTATGGTCGGCGTTGGCACCGAGCGACCACTTGTCCTTCTCGTACATCAGGCCCAGCGAGTAGGTCGCCGGTGCAATGCCTTCCAGCGGACGCTCCAGGCCACCGACCCAGCTGCTGGACCAGTTGCGGGTGTACTGCGCACGCACGCCAAATCCGTTTTCCCAGAAATGCTGCAGCCCGAACTCCAGGCCATGCACTTTGGCGTAGTCGCCGTTGATCGGGCGGGTCACGTTGAACAGGGTCGGGCCGGTAGTGACCGGATTGCCATCCGTGTCCACGATCGGGCCGACGCCGATGTCCTGGCCAGGCTCCCAGCTGGTGGTGATCTGGTTCTCGATGCGCTTGTAGAACGCGGCCACGTTGATGATGGACTGTTCCGAAAAGTACCACTCCAGCGATACATCGCCCTGGCGCGCGCTATACGGCTTCAGATCAGCGTTGCCGCCATAGATCTGGCTGAACTCGCCCCAGGACACGCTGGCCGTGGTGTTGGACGGGGCCAGCTTGTCCACCGGCGGGCGCGCCATGGTCTTGGCCGCACCTACACGGAGTTGCAGTTCGTCGTTGAAATGCCAGATGAAGTTGGCAGAGGGCAACACGAAGGTGTAGTCGGCATCCTGCCGCAACGGCGTGGGTTCCGCATAGTTGGCGGTGTAGTTGAAGGCACCGTACTCGGTGATGCTCAGGATCTCCGCATCCCAGGCCTGGGCTTGCGTGCTGGTCTTGACCAGGCGCACACCGACGTCTCCATTCCAGCGTTCACCGGAAAAATCCGCCTGTACGTAGAACGCGTTGGTCTTCTCACTGACGCGGTAGCT
>JBDTZK010000038.1:0-9736 GCA_040005195.1 Pseudoxanthomonas sp. | reverse complement strand
TCGGCGCCGCGCGCGCGCGCATCGGCGATGATCTTGCGGGCCGTGTCCAGCAGGTCCATCTCGACCAGCGATTTACCCACGCCATGGCCTTCGGCGGCGATGAAGGTGTTGGCGATGCCGCCGCCAACGATCAACTGGTCAACCTTGCCCACCAGGTTGGCCAGCAACTCCAGCTTGGTCGAAACCTTGCTGCCGGCCACGATGGCCAGCAAGGGCTGCGCCGGCTTGTCCAGCGCCTTGGCCAGCGCGTCCAGTTCGCCCATCAACAGCGGACCACCGGCAGCCTGCTCTGCAAACCGGATGACGCCGTGGGTGGAGGCTTGCGCGCGATGCGCGGTGCCGAACGCATCCATGACGAACACATCGCACAGCGCCGCATATTTTTTTGACAGCGCTTCGTCGTCCTTGCCCTCGCCCACATTCATGCGGCAGTTTTCCAGCAACACGATCTGGCCAGGCGCCACAGTCACGCCGTCCACCCAATCCTTCACCAGGGGCACTTCCACGCCCAGCAACTCGGAAAGCCGCGCGGCCACTGGTGCCAGCGAATCGGCTTCACTCCACACGCCTTCCTTCGGGCGCCCCAAGTGCGAGGTGACCATCACCGCCGCACCTTGCTGCAACGCCAGCTTCAGCGTGGGTAATGACGCGGTGATGCGCTGCCCTGAAGTGATACGGCCCTCATCGATGGGTACGTTGAGGTCCTGGCGGATCAGTACACGCTTGCCAGACAAGTCGAGGTCGGTCATGCGGAGAATGGACATGCGTGCTTCCGTAGGCGGGTCAGGCTGCCATTGTCGGAGGTTGGACGATGCGCGGCAACGCATGAAAGCCGATGCCCTGAAACAACCCATTGATGGCTGCCTGCAAAAAACCCCAGATATCCGTTGGCGGCGAGCCTGTCGAACCACGTCGTTGGCGAGGATCACAGGGATTCGTCAACGCCATCCAGGGCTGAATCTGGTTCGACAAGCCCATCAGCAATGGTTTCAAACTTCTAGGGATTACTTCTGCGCGTCAGTACCTGAACTCAATCGCGAGACCGGTCTGCCGGCTTCTTCAACAGGCTGAAGGCGAACCACGACACGATCAGCGCGCCGCCGATCAACAACGCCCACAACAGCCATGCCTTCCAGTCGCGCTCTACAGGCGCTGGCGTCAACGCGGTCTGTGCACCAGCCAGCGCAGTTCCGCTGCCCAGGGTCGCCGTGGCAGGCTGCCAATCCTGCCCACGCTGCGCGCGCAAGGCCTCTACGAGTTGCGCAAGCGGCGAATCGGCGCGCTGCGCGCGTGCGCTGCCCGCGAACAATGAATACGGCGCAGTACCCTGGGCCAGGAACACCACCACTTCAGGCCGATAACCCAAGCGTAAAACGGGGCTTTCGCCATCGATGACATTGGTGGAAGCCAACTGCCATTGATGATCACGATTCAGCCCCTGCAATGCCTGGGGCGGCGAACGGCTGGCGGTGCTGCCACCCAACTGGAACGCCATCCACGGCGTAGCTGCGGTTGTCCATTCCGATTCCGTACCGTCGCGCGACTTCAACACCCATTCGTTGCTGCTGTTGCCTGGCAGCATCACGTCCGCACGCTCGAATGGGAAACGACCCTCGATTTCATAGACGAAAACGCTGGCGCCGTCTTTTTCGACCACACGCTTGCCAGTGATCTCTTCCCATTGCCAATCCTGCGCCACGGAGGCGACGGCGATTTCGGCCCGCACGCCAGCCAGGGCGAACGGGCGCTGATCCGCGCGCAACGGGATCAGGCGTAGATATCTGGCCTGCACGATTTCAAGTTCGATGCGGTCCTGTAGCACGCGCGCGCCGTTGTTCTCCAGCTCGACCAGACGGCCTTCGTCCTGCACGGTGCGCCAGTTTTTCAGGTCATCGGACGCATCAACACGATACGAACGGTCGAAGGGTGCCTGTCCAGCGGCCCAGCGAATCCTCAACGCCTCCACCGGCGCACCCAGGCGACTGGTGTCGATGAGGAACTCGTTGCTGCCTGCCTGCGTGACACCCGGGTCAGCCATCACCACGCGACGCAGAGTGCCATCGGCCGCGATTTCACTGATCGATGCGATATCGCGCGGGCGCGCCGCACTGTCGGCGGGCAGCGCAAACCATGGCACTTCGACCGAGTCCGCAGCCCTGGCCAGTGGCTGTTCTGCATCGAACAGCGAAGCCGACACCGCCGCGCCCTCGGCATTCACCACCACCAGGTCCTTCAGTGTGGGCGTTTGCAGTTGCCTGTAGACGGTGCGGTCCAGCACCACGCGATAGGCGCCTGCATCCGTTTCGCCCAGCGTCAATGGCCATTGCCGGGCGTAATCGTCGCGCACGCCTGCGAAGGCGACCAGTGGCAGCGATGCGGCGATCAGGAAAGTACGGATCACGGATTTCATGCAGCGGTTTCCTCTGTTGCAGTGCGCGGCGGTGCCGGCGCGAAATAACCCACCAGCGTGCACAGCAGGCCATAGGCAATGAACGAGGCAATGCCCAGTACGTCGCCGAGGTTGCCACGATCAACCAGGATCAGCTTGGCCAGGACCACGCCCATCAACACCGCGCCAGCCAACCACAATCCGCGATGCCCGCGACGTGATCCGATCACCCAGCCCAGTACTCCCAGCACGCTCCAGACCACGGTCAGACTGGTCTGCGCAATGCTGGTCGAGAGCATGCCGGCATCCCAGGACACGCCGCCCCAGTGATGTACGGCACGCAAGGTGATGAAGGTGACCATGAGGAAGCCTGCGGCCGACATCTTGAAGATGCGCAAGCGTTGCAGCCACGCCGGGGAGTGTTGCGACCAGAGCCAGCGCGCGGCCAGCGCCAGCAGCGCGAGCTGGGTAAGTTCCATCGGGTTGAGCAACGGCAGCCACGGCAATGGCGCGCTGTCACCAGCCAGGAACAGTGCGACCAACCACCACAGCGCAAGCACGCTGAAGTAGACCGTTTGCAATGCACTGCGATACGGATCGAAACGTTCCCCCTGCGGCGCAGCCAGCCATGACCAGCGGAACATCGACAGCATGATCGCCACCAGCCACGGCACCGCAAGCAAGGCCACCTGCCAACCCTGCGCCAGGTCAAAACGCTCGGCCAGCCAGGAAAACAACAGCGATACCACGGCCGGCCACACCAGCCACCAGGCGAACTGCGCCCAACCGGCGAAGCGGTCCTGGCTGACGCGCAGGCACAGCAGGCTGCGGATACCCAGTGCCGCGAACACCAGCCATGCCCAGAGGCCGTAACCGGCGAATGGCTGCTGGTGTGCATCCATCTGCGCCAGTGCCAGCGGAAGCGCCGCGATAAAACCGCCCAGCGTGGTCAACGCCAATGCAGGCGATGGGCGACGACGGTGCACTTCCGCAGCCAGCCAGCCGGTGAACGCCACGAATGCCAGCAGTACATCGGCGCGCGTGTCATGGGCGATGAAATTGTCGATCTCGTGGAGCGCCGCACCGCACCACCAGGCCAGGCCCCAGAGGTAGTAAGGCAACGCGAATTGCATTTTCCCCTTGAGACGATACGCCCACGCGCTGGCAAAGCCTGCCAGTGCGATCAGCAGTGCACCCATGAATGTGGGGTTGGCGATTGCGCGTTCATCAGGCCAATACGGCGATGCACCGATGAACAATGCAGCCGCAGCCGCGAGCTGCAAGCCGACACCAGTCAACTGCGGCAACCAGCGCTGCTGGCGCAAGCCCAGCCATGCCAGCGCTGCACCTTCCAACGCAAAGACAGAGGCCGTCGCACGCGCCGACAAGGCCAACGGTACGGCAAGCGTGGCGAACCCCACCGCCAGCAGTGCATACGAAGTGCCAAGTGCGGCGTAGCGTTCGCGATGGAAGAACAGTTTCGCCAGCACCGCATACAAGGCACCCAGCCCCAGTGCAAACAGGGCCAGCGGCATGCGCGGGCTGTCCTCGCCCGGCACCAGCAGTGCTGCCTGCAGCGAGAACACCACCAACGGCGTACCGAACACCAGGCAGCCGTCGATCAGGTCACCGCGGCTCGCCGGCTGCTTGCGTGCGTACAGGATCGGGATAACCAGATAGAACGCCAGGAACAGCAGCAGGAAGGGTTCGGTGCTGGCGAACTTGGCCGGGTCGTACTGCAGCACGCCCCAGAGGGTGCCGATACCGAAGGTGAAGATGAAACCCAACAGATTCAGCACTCGCCATGGGCGCCACCAGGCGATGGCCAGGATCGCCGCATTCAACAGCGCGTAGTACGAGAACAATGCGACATGGTTGCCGCTGCCGGTAGACAGCCAGATCGGCGCCATGAAGCCGGCAAGGATGCCGAGTACTGCGAGCGTTTTCGAGTTCTGCACGACGGCAAGAATTCCCATGCCCGCAATCAGCACCACGCTGATACCGAACGCGGCGGCAGCCGGCAACAGCTGATGCATCTTGAAGGCGGCGAACACCGTCAGCAGCAGCACGCCGATGGCGCCGCCCTGTAATGCCAGCGCGAAGGCGCGTTTCTCGTCACGCTGCTTCCAGCCGAATATCAGGCCTGCCAGTGCGGCAGCGGAAATACCCGCCAGGCGCAATTCGATCGGCACGGTCAACCAACCCTGCGCGCTGGCGTACTTCAGCAGTGCTGCCACACCCGCAAGCAATACCAGCATGCCGATTTTCACCGGCACGTTGCCCACGGTGAACCAACGTTTTACCGCGCGCGCGGCGACCGTGAATACATCCGGTGTCGCCGGCGCAGACGCAGGCGTGAAGACCGGCCGCGGCGGCGAAGACGAAGCAGGCGGCAACGGTGGTGGTGAAGCCGCAGCAGGACCAGGCACTTCAACCTGGCGAATCGGTGCGACCGGCGCGGCGGGTGCCTGCACCGCCGGGGTGCGGATCAATTCCGAAAGCGTTGGTTCACGCGCAACAACGGGCGGAAGTGTGTCTGTGTCTGCTTCTGCACCCGTTCCGGTTTCGGTTGGCTGCGCATAGGCAGGCTGGTAGGGCGCCGGACGGGAAGCCGCGGGCGTGGAGGCAGCCGCTTGCTGACGATAGACGGCAGCTTCCAGCTCGCCGACGCGTCGCTTCAGCCCACTGATGGAAACCAGCGCCATGACCAGCAGGATGGGCACTGCCAACACGACCAGACCAAGTAGAACCAGTATCCCCGCCAGATCATCCATTGCGTTTGTTCCCTTTGCGTGTGCTTGCGCAGCGTCGGCTAAGCGCCAGCCATTTGCAATGCGAGGCTCGCGGGTGCGCCGCGACGCTGCCGCCGGTACTGGATTGCTATACCCCTGATACGACAGGAGCGCCACAAGGGCGCTCCTTCACTCATTTATTCCACCGCAGTACGACTTACCTGGCTGCAACCACACGCACCATTTCCAGGCACTTGTTGGAATAGCCCCACTCGTTGTCATACCAGCTCACCAGCTTGACGAAGGTGCTGTCCAGCGCAATGCCGGCATCGGCATCGAAGATCGAAGTGCGTGTATCACCCCGGAAATCCGTGGCCACGACCTTGTCTTCGGTGTAGCCCAGGATGCCCTTGAGCGCGCCTTCGCTCTGCGCTTTCATTTCCGCGCAGATCTCGGCATAGCTGGCATCTTTCTCGAGTTCCACCACCAGGTCGACCACCGACACATCGGAGGTCGGCACGCGGAAAGACATGCCGGTCAGCTTCTTGTTCAACTCCGGGATCACCACGCCCACGGCCTTGGCCGCGCCGGTGCTGGAAGGAATGATGTTCTCCAGGATGCCGCGGCCGCCGCGCCAGTCCTTGTTGCTGGGGCCGTCCACGGTCTTCTGGGTGGCAGTCGCCGCATGCACGGTGGTCATGAGGCCGCGTTTGATGCCCCACTTGTCGTGCAGCACCTTGGCGATGGGCGCCAGGCAATTGGTCGTGCAGCTGGCGTTGGAGATGATCGCCTCACCTGCGTACTTCTTGTCGTTGACGCCGAACACGAACATCGGCGTGTCGTCCTTCGACGGTGCGGACAGGATCACCTTCTTGGCGCCTGCATCCAGATGCTTCTGCGCAGTGACCTTGTCCAGGAACAGGCCGGTCGATTCGATGACGACTTCTGCGCCCACTTCATCCCACTTCAGCGCGGCCGGATCGCGTTCCTGGGTCAGGCGGATCTTCTTGCCGTTGATGACCAGGTGGTTGCCGTCGACTGACACATCACCATCGAAACGACCATGCACCGAGTCGTACTTCAGCATGTACGCCAGGTAATCCGGTTCCAGCAGATCATTGATGGCGACGATTTCGATGTCGTTGCCGAAATTCTGTACGGCGGAGCGCAGCACGTTGCGTCCGATGCGGCCGAAGCCGTTGATTCCCACCTTGATCGACATTGCTCAGAACTCCTGCGGCCGCAGCGCGCGGCGGATGGTCGGGCGGCCATTCTAACAGGCCGTTCCGGCGCAACCTGGGGGCTCGGGTTGGCAACGCTACTGATGGCCTCAGCGGTATTGATCAAGATCAAGGCGGTGGCGTTAAGAAATTGGAAAACTGCGCGCACACCCTAACAACCAAGAGAAAACATCATGCGCAAATGCCTCCCGATGCTCATCGCAGGCCTTGCCGCCGCCCTCGCCAGCGCCCCCGTCCTGGCCCAGTCCAAGGGTGACTGGACCCTGGGTGTAGGCGTGCACCAGGTCAATCCGAAATCCGACAACGGCGCCCTGGACGGCTCGGCGCTGGGACTGGGCAGCCTGTCGGTGGACGTGGACAGCGACGTTAAACCCACCATCACCGGCGAGTACTTCATCGCCGACAATCTGGGCATCGAGGTGCTGGCCGCGCTGCCGTTCAAGCACGACATCAGCATCGACGGCGTCGGCGTTGTCGGTGAAACCAAGCACCTGCCGCCGGTTGTATCGCTGCAGTACCACTTCAACAGCGCCAGCAAGGTCTCGCCGTTCGTGGGCGCCGGCCTCAACTACACGGTGTTCTTCAGCCAGAAGAGCAAAGGCGCACTGGCCGGTACCGATCTTGACCTGGAAAACTCGTGGGGCCTGGCCGCGCATGCGGGCCTGGACTTCAAGGTCGGTGAACGCGGCGCACTGCGCGTGGACGTGCGCTGGGCCGATATCGACACCGAAGTGAAAGTGAACGGCGCGAAGCTGGGCACGGTGGACATTGATCCGCTGGTGTACGGCGCAGCCTACGTCTGGAAGTTCTGATGGCAGCTGCAGTGCGTGCAGATCATGGGGTGGGTCATGCCGGGTAGAATTCCGGCATGACCCGTCTCATTTCGTTTCTGATCGTTTGCCTCTGTCTGCTTCCGCAACCAGCGGCTGCCTGGTCCAAACCCGGTCACCGCATGGTCGGTGACCTTGCCCAGCGGCACCTGACCCTAGCTGCCGCAGCGCAGGTTGCTGAACTGCTGAAGGACGAACCCGAGCCCACCCTGGCCGGCGTTGCTTCCTGGGCCGATGATCTGCGCAAGAGCAGGCCCGAGGAATACAAGCGCACCGAGCGCTGGCATTACGTCAACTTTCCCGCCAACACCTGTGCCTACCTGCCCCAACGCGACTGTCCGGATGGCAACTGCGTGACCGCGCAGATCGAATACTGGCGCGCGGTGCTGGCCGACCGGACGAAGCCCGCTGCAGAACGCCGCGATGCACTGAAGTTTCTGGTGCATTTTGTCGGCGACGCACACCAACCGCTGCACAACACCAACCGCAAGGACAAGGGCGGCAACGATTACCAGATAAGCCTTCGCACCGACCTGATCCCTACCGGTGAGTTGGCCAGGCACTACGTCGATGGGGTGATGGGTACCAACCTGCATTCGGTCTGGGACTACTACGTACTGGCATCGGAAGGACTGTCGCCGACGCTTTACGCGAACCGGCTGGCCGCACGCCCATGGCCGCCGAAACCTATCGGACCTTCTTCCAACCCCATCGACTGGTCCACCGAATCCTGCAAGCTGATCGATGCGCAGCATCTGTACCCCGCCACGCGCAAGATGGACCGACGCTACCTGGACGCACAACGTCCGCTGGCCGAACAACAGATACTGATTGCGGCGAAACGTCTTTCCGATCTGCTCAATGCCACGCTGACCGACTGAGAAGATCTCGACATGAAGCCCGTGGTTCATCCATTTCATCATGCCGGTACCAGCACCTGGAGTTATGTCGTCGCCGACCCGGTAACTGGAGTCGCGGCGGTGATCGATCCGGTGCTCGACTACGACGCTAAATCCGCGCGCACTTCAACCGTTTCCGCCCAGGCCCTGCTGGACGTCGTCGAACGCAACGCCTACGAGGTGCGCTGGTTGTTGGAAACCCATGCGCATGCCGACCATCTGTCCGCCGCACAATGGCTGAAGGGCAAGCTTCCGAATGCCGCGGTGGCTATCGGCAACGGCATCCGGCAGGTGCAGAAGACGTTCGCGTCCCGGCTTGATCCCGACGATGCCATTGCCACTGATGGCTCCCAGTTCGATCATCTGTTCGCCGACGACGAAACCTTCCGCATGGGCGAACTGCCGGTGCGCGCGATTCCGGTGCCCGGCCATACCTGCGACAGCGTTGCCTATCTGATCGGTGACGCGCTGTTCGTCGGCGATTCGCTGTTCATGCCCGATGCCGGCACCGCACGCTGTGATTTCCCCGGCGGCGATGCGGCCACGCTGTATCGCTCCATCCACCGGCTTTACGAGCAACTGCCGGAGGCGACGCGCGTGTTCGTCTGCCATGACTACGGTCCCGGTGGCCGTGCCGTGGCATGCGAGACCTCCATTGGCCAGCAGAAAATTTCCAACATCCACGTGCGCGGAAGCATCGACGAAGCCGCTTTCGTCGAGCTGCGCCAGACGCGCGACGCGACACTCGATCTGCCCGCCCTCATCCTCCCCTCTCTTCAGGTGAATCTGCGTGGCGGGGCGTTGCCCGCGCCGGAACGCAATGGCCTGCGCTACTTGCGACTGCCTGTCGATCAGTTCTAGGATCCCATGCCCACTACCTTCACACCGCTACACGCGCTGGCCGGCGGCGCCCTTATCGGCTTGTCCGCCACACTGCTCTATGCGGGCCTGGGCAGGATCGCGGGCATCAGCGGCATTTTCAACCAGTTGCTGGACCGTGCCGAAGATAGCGGTTGGCGTATCGCCTTCCTCTTGTCGCTGATCGCAGGCGCTGCTGCGTGGTTTGCTTTCGGCAATGGCGTGAGTTCCCCGCGCGTCGACTTCCCGCTTGCGTGGTTGATCCTCGCGGGCGTGCTGGTGGGGTTCGGCACGCGACTGGGGAACGGCTGCACCAGCGGGCACGGGATCTGCGGGTTGGCGCGCTTGTCGAAGCGCTCTCTGATCGCGGTACTGGTGTTCATGGGCTGCGCGATGCTGACTGTTTACGTGCTACGACACGTGCTGGGCGGCATTGCATGAAGCGACTCATGATCGCGTGCCTGTCGGGGCTGCTGTTCGGATTGGGTCTGGCCATTTCCGGAATGACCGACCCGGACAAGGTGCTCAACTTCCTCGACGTGGCTGGGTCCTGGGACCCGTCCCTGGCACTGGTCATGGGCGCCGCCCTGGCCGTCGCTCTGCCAGGCTTCGCGTGGGTGGACAGGCGCGGGCGCAGCTTCACCCATGCGCCACTGCCTGCGGCGCCGTCGCCCAGGATCGATGCAAGACTGCTGTGGGGAAGCGCGTTGTTCGGTGCAGGCTGGGGCATCGCCGGTTATTGTCCCGGCCCTGCGCTGGCCAACCTGTCGCAGGCCAGCGCAGAGGC
>JBDTZK010000417.1:0-2907 GCA_040005195.1 Pseudoxanthomonas sp. | reverse complement strand
CAAGACCTGCCATGGCGCAGGCCGCGTGGAGGAAGAGAAAGTCCTGTCGGTGAAGATTCCCGCAGGCGTCGACAACGGCGACCGCATCCGCCTGGCCGGCGAGGGCGAAGCCGGTCCGGCCGGTACGCAACCGGGCGATCTGTATGTGGAAGTACGCGTACGCGAGCACGACATCTTCCAGCGTGATGGCGACGACCTGCACTGCGAAGTGCCGATCCGCATTTCACAGGCCGCCCTGGGCGACACGGTGCGGGTGCCCACGCTGGAAGGCGAAGCGGAAATCCGCATTCCCGCCGAAACCCAGACGGGAAAGCTGTTCCGTCTGCGCGGCAAGGGCGTCAAGTCCGTGCGCAGCCGCAGCACCGGCGACCTGTTCTGCCGCGTGGCGGTGGAAACCCCGGTCAACCTGACCATCGAACAGCGCGAGCTGATGGCAAAATTCGAAGCGACCTTTACCGGCGAGGATGCGCGCAAACATTCGCCCAAATCCGCAACTTTTCTGGATGGCGTGAAATCGTTCTGGGATCGGATGACGTCCTGAAGCCAGCCACCGAGTCTTACGGTTCGCATTGTATTACGGCCCGCAGGGCCCGGCTTGCCGTGGTAACCGATACTGCGAATTTTGTATAACATCGGCTCCTTATGACGGTTGCGCAGGCGAACGCCGCCTGCCCCGGCTCCAAGGGGAACAGCGTGAAGCCTTACCATTTCGCATGCGCGATCGCTCTGGTCGCCGGTCTTTTCGCGGTCGCAAACGCGGTCGCCAGCGACGCCGAGCAGCCGGTCCGGATAGAGCGGCAGTCCACGCGATACGTCGTCAACGATGACGGCAGTTATGCCGAAACGCATGAAAACGTCTTCAAGGTACTCAAAGAACCGGGGATCGCGGCTGCCAAGGACGCATCGATTTCATACAGCACCAGCATCCAGAAGGCTGAAGTGCTGGACGCGTACACGCTGAAATCCGACGGACGCAAAGTAGTCGTGCCCCCCGGCAATTTCCAGGTCGTCAGCAGTTCGGGACAAAACGGCGACTCGCCTGTGTACTCCGATCAGACCACCTTGACCGTGGTATTTCCGGAACTGGCCATTGGCGACACTACTGTATTTTCCTACCGCTTGACCGCGCTGAAGCCTATGTTCGCCGGCCAGTTCTCGGTCATCGACAGTTTCAGTCCCGCGACTTATTACGGCGACGTGCAAGTTTTGATCGACGCGCCCGAGATGATGGTTGCCAAGCACCAGTCCTGGCAATTCAAGGAAAGAGTTCACCCAGCATCCAGGGGCCGCAAGGTCATCGAATGGACCTGGAGCAACCGCAAACCGGTCGATCGGGAATCTATGCGGGACACCGTGTTCAATATCGAGCGCTATCCGGGTTATGCGTACTCGACTTTTTCCAGCTACGCCCAGATTGCGCAGGCCTATGGCGCCGAGGCGAGCGCCAAGGCGGTGCCGGCCGCGCGCGTCCGTAAGTTGGCGGACGAGATTTCCGCAGGGGCGAGCGAACCACGCGACATCGCTAAGCGTCTCTACGAATGGGTGTCCAAGAACATCAGTTACGCGGGCAATTGCATCGGCCTGGGCGCAGTAGTGCCACGCGACAACGATGTGGTGCTGGACAACAAGATGGGCGATTGCAAGGACCACGCCACGCTGCTGCAGGCGTTGCTCACGGCCAAGGGTATCGCCAGCACACAGGCGCTGATCAATGCGGGCAGTACCTATAGTCTGCCCAGGGTTCCCGTGGCGTCGATGGTCAACCATGTCATCAACTACATCCCCAGCCTGGATCTCTATCTGGATTCGACGGCGGCCACGGTGCCGTTCGGCAGTCTGCCTTCGAGCGCCTCGGGCAAGCCCGTACTGTTGGTGGACAACCATCGCGACGGCACGATGACGCCGAATCTTCAGTCCGGTAAGGACTGGCAACGCATGAAAAGCACGCTGCGCATCCGGCCTGATGGTTCTGCGGCCGGGAGCGTGCGGCTGGAACTGGCCGGGCGTTTGGCTGTCGCAGCGCGCGACCAGTTCCGCAACATGCCCAAGGAAGATGCGAAGAAGCTGGTCAAGCGCTATTTCCAGCGGATGTCGCTGCAGGCCGAGGGCGAATTACGATATGAGGACGCAACCGAATTGGGTGAAAGCTTCTGGCTGGAAGCGGACATCGACGTGAAGCAGATGCTCGTGGTGCCGGGTGGCATGCCGGTGCAGCCATGGTTCATCAGCTTTGCGCCGGTCTCTGGCTTGGTTGCCGGCAATCTTGGCGATCCCGATCAGCCGGCCGGCGAAAGCCAATGCGGCAGCATGCTGTCCGACGAAACGTACGTGTTCGAATTTCCTGACTCCATGAAAATCGCCGCATTGCCCCGCGATCTTTCCCTCGAATACGCGGGCTCCAGCTACGTGGCCAGCTATCGCCAGATCGGTAACCGGGTGGAAGCCAAGCGCACTTTCGACGATCGGAGTGCTGGCCCGGTATGCAGCGCCGAATACAACACAGGCTATTTCGGCTTCCTGCGCAAGATCATGCCGGACCTGCGTGCACAGGTGGTGTATCTGCCCGTTGTGCCCTGAGCGTATCCGGGCGGCGGGAAGTGGCACCAGCAACCCGGTAAACTTGCTGGCATGACGACCTCAATCCAGATATCCAAGCGCGCGCAGGGCCTGACCAGTTCGGCCATCCGTGAAATCCTGAAAGTGACCGAACGCCCGGAGGTGATTTCCTTCGCCGGCGGGCTGCCTTCGCCGGACACTTTTCCTGTCGAGCGCATGCGCTGGGCTTGCAACAAGGTGTTGGATGAAGCACCACAGGCTGCCCTGCAATACGGCCCCACCGAAGGCTTTACCCCCTTGCGCGAATGGGTGGCCAAACGCCTGAGCCAGAATGGCGTCGGCCGCGGCCTT
>JBDTZK010000416.1:0-2908 GCA_040005195.1 Pseudoxanthomonas sp. | reverse complement strand
CGGAAGTCGATGGACTGGCTGGCGCTGATCGTCGGAAAACGCCTGCCGATTCGCGCGCATGGCCTCTGCGGTGAACAACGTAGTGCGGGCCTTGCCCGCACTACGTCTGCACGGTCAGGCCGCCTGCACCAGTGGAATTTCGCGTGGGTTGCGCCACTTGGCCAGCAATGCGGCTTCGCGGGCCTTGGCCTTGTGCAGGTGCGCTTCCTTGATGTGGCCGTAGCCGCGGATGTGTTCCGGGATGCTGGCAATTTCGGCGGCCAGCGGCAGGTTGTCGACATCCAGTGAGGCGAGCAGCCCTCCGATGGTCTTCTCGTAATCACCAATCAACTGCCGCTCACTCTTGCGCTCTTCGCTGTAGCCGAAGATGTCGAGCATGCCGCCACGCAGGAACTTGAACTTGGCCATCAGCTTTAACGCGCTGAAGATCCACGGCCCGAATTCCTGCTTGATCAAACTGCCCTGCGCGTCCTTCCTGGCCAGCAGCGGTGGCGCCAGGTGGAAGTGCAGTTTGTAGTCGCCGTCGAACTTCTGCTCCAGCTTCCGTTTGAATTCACCGCTGGTGTACAGGCGCGCGACTTCGTACTCGTCCTTGTAGGCCATCAGCTTGAAGAAATAGCGTGCCACCGCTTCGCTCAACGCGGTCGAGCCCGGCGCACGCAAGTGTTCCGCATCGCGTACCTGATCGACCAGCATGCTGTAACGCTTCGCATACGCGGCGTTCTGGTAATCGGTCAGGAAGCTGACGCGGCGCTGGATCAGTTCGTCCAGCGAGCGCGACAAACGCAAGTCATCGAGCGGCAGGAAGGCGACGTTGCCATCCTGGCTGCCGGCATCCTGCAGGCCGCGCACTTCGTGTTCATTGTCCGGCGTGCGTGGTGCGCTCGGGCTGGCCCATTCGCTGGTTTCCCATTCACCCGGCGGCAGGATCTGCAGGTTGTGGGGCGTGCGTTCCGATTCGGTCTGCGTGTTCTGGATCACGCCGGCCGCTTCGGCCACGGCCACCGGGTTGACTACGGCAAGGCGGCCCCAGGCGAAGGCCTGACGATTCATTTCGACGGCCGCGCCGTTCAATTCCACCGCACGCATGATGGCGTCATACGAGATGGGCACCAGGCCCTGCTGCCAGGCATATCCCAGCATGAACAGGTTGGCTGCAATCGCATCACCCAGCAGTGCCGTTGCCAGCACCGTTGCATCGACCTGCAGCGGCGCCCGCCCGCCCAGTGCCTGGGTCACTGCCGACAGGATGCCTGCCGCGGGAAACTCCATGTCCGGGCGGGTAGTGAAGGTGCCGGGCATCGCCTGGTAGGTATTCAACACCACCTGCGAGCGCTCGCCGCGCACTTTCGACAACACCCAGTAATCGTTGACCACCACCATGTCGCAACCCAGCACCACGTCGGCTTCACCGGCGGCGATGCGCACGGCGTGGATGTGCTCGGGCGTGCGCGCGATGCGGATATGCGTGGTGACCGCGCCGCCCTTCTGCGCCAGGCCGGTCTGATCCAGCACGCTGGCGCCCTTGCCTTCCAGGTGGCCGGCCATGCCCAGCAACGCGCCGATGGTGACCACGCCGGTACCGCCCACGCCGGTGATGAGGATGTTCCAGGGTTGCTCGAAATCAGCTTTGAACACCGGGGCCGGCAGGTTCGCCAGCAGTTCCGCCGGATCCTTTTTCTTGTCTTTCCGCGGTGCGCCGCCGTGTACGGTGACGAAGCTGGGACAAAAGCCATTGACGCAGGAATAGTCCTTGTTGCAGTTGGACTGGTCGATCTCGCGCTTGCGCCCGAACTCGGTTTCCTTGGGCAGCACCGATACGCAGAAACTCTTCACGCCGCAGTCGCCGCAACCTTCGCAGACCAGCGTGTTCACCATCACCCGCTTCTGCGGGTCGACCAGCTTGCCGCGCTTGCGGCGCCGACGCTTTTCAGTGGCACAGGTCTGGTCGTAGATCAGGATGCTGGTGCCTTTCACTTCGCGCAATTGCTTCTGCACTTCATCCAGGCGCTTACGGTCAAAGAACTCCACGCCGCCTGGGAAGATCTCCGGCTTGGACCACTTCTCGATCTCGTCGCTGACCACCACGATGCGGTCCACGCCTTCGGCGCGCATCATGTGCGCGATCTGCGGCACCGACAAAGTGCCGTCCACCGGCTGGCCGCCGGTCATGGCCACCGCGTCGTTGTAGAGGATCTTGTACGTGATGTTGACGCCGGTGGCGATGGACTGGCGGATGGCCAGCGAACCGCTGTGGAAATAGGTGCCGTCACCGAGGTTCTGGAACACGTGTTCGGTTTCGGTGAACGGTGCTTGCCCCGACCAGGTGACGCCTTCGCCACCCATGTGGGTGAACGTGTCGGTATCGCGGTCCATCCACGTGACCATGTAATGGCAGCCGATGCCGCCCAACGCGCGCGAACCTTCCGGTACTACCGTCGAGGTGTTGTGCGGGCAACCGCTGCAGTAATGCGGCACGCGCGGAAAATTGGCGCGCGGCAGCGCCATCTCGGCTTCTTTCTCTTCCATCCAGCGCAGGCGCTGCTCAATGGATTCCGTGGTGAAGAACCGCTGGATGCGCCTGCCAATCACGCCGGCAATCGTGGCCGGCGTCAGTTCGCCGGTGGACGGCAGGATCCATTCGCCGGCTTCATCGTACTTGCCGACGATGGATGGGCGCGGACCTGCACTCGCAGGCCAGTTGTAGAACTGCTCCTTCATCTGTCGCTCGATGAAGGCACGCTTTTCTTCGACCACCACGATGTCTTCCAGGCCGTGGGCGAAGTTGGCGATACCCACCGGTTCCAGTGGCCAGCTCATGCCCACCTTGTAAACGCGAATGCCGATATCGGCGCAGGCCTCCTCGTCCAGGCCCAGGTATTCCAGCGCCTGCAGTACATCGAGGTAG
>JBDTZK010000415.1:0-2913 GCA_040005195.1 Pseudoxanthomonas sp. | reverse complement strand
AAACCGAAGAACTGGACGCCGAGGCCATCAGCCGCCGCGTGCAGGAAGCCATGACCGCCCACTTCGACGAGAAGGAAGCGCAACTCGGCCCGGAAACGATGCGTTCGCTTGAGAAGCACATCATGCTCACCGTGCTCGACAAGAGCTGGAAGGAACATCTGGCCAGCATGGATTACCTGCGCCAGGGCATCCACCTGCGCGGCTATGCGCAGAAACAGCCGAAGCAGGAATACAAGAAAGAAGCGTACGAGCTGTTCTCCGAGATGCTGGAGCGGGTCAAGCGCGAAGTGGTCACTGTCCTGGCCCGCGTGCGTATCCGCAGCGAAGACGAAGTGGCGCAGCTGGAAGCCGACGAACGTCGGGCCGCCGCCGCGCGCGAGCAGCAGTTGCAGTTCCAGCACCAGGACGCGGGTGGCTACGGCGCCGATGAAGAAGCGGCCGATGTCGAAGCCGCGCAACTCGGTTTCTCCCCGGTTGTGCGCGACGGACCCAAGGTTGGCCGCAACGATCCCTGTCCGTGCGGCAGCGGCAAAAAGTTCAAGCACTGTCACGGCCAGCTGAGCTGAAAACCTAACCCTGCAGGCGTGGGCCCCGCCCGCGATGCTGTTATATCGGCATCACGGGCATCACGGGCATCACGCGGACAACGTTTCAGCAGGGACCGCTCCCGCTATCGAGAGCATCGCGTCCGGCTGGATTTGCGTTCACTGCCGTGTTCCCCGCAAGCTCCGGGTATGGCTTCCCCCTTGCGCTTCATCCATGTCCTGGCCGCCGTCATCACCGACGTGCGCGGCCACATCCTGCTGGCACGCCGTACTGACGGACGTGAACTGGCCGGATTATGGGAATTCCCCGGCGGCAAACGCGAGCCGGGCGAATCCCCCGAACAAGCGCTGATACGCGAACTCCAGGAAGAACTCGGCATCACCGTGCAGGTCGGCGCGCCGCTGATCAACGTGCCGCAGGAATACCCCGACAAGCGCCTGCACCTGGACGTGCGCCATGTGACGGCGTGGACCGGCACGCCGCGCGGCATCGAAGGCCAGGCACTGGCCTGGATAACTCCGGACAAACTCGAGCGTTATGCCATGCCACCCGCAGACCGCCCGGTGGTCGCGGCGTTGCGCCAGCCAGATCACTATCTGGTCACGCCAGAGCCCGGGGACGAGCATGCGGCGTGGTTGGACAGACTGGATGCGGCCTTGCTGGCCGGCGTGCACCGCGTGCAACTGCGCGCGCGCAATCTGCACGGACAACGGCAATTGCGCGAACTGGCCGCGTCTGCGGTGGCGTTATGCCGGCATCGGAATGCGGAGGTGCTGATCAACGGCGATCTTGAACTGGCCCAGTCACTCGGCGTCGGCCTGCATTTGCGTGCCAGCCAGCTCCTTGATTTTTCAGCGCGTCCGGTCGATGCGGGCACTACGTTGGCTGCGTCCTGCCATGACCGTGAGGACCTGCTGCAGGCGCAGGCGCTGGGCTGCGATTTCGCGGTGCTCGGCAGCGTGCAGCCGACCGCCAGTCACCCCGGTGTACCTGTGCTGGGCTGGGATCGTTTCGCCACGCTGCGCGAATCAGTGTCGCTGCCCCTCTACGCGATCGGTGGCCTGTCGCCTGCCGACCTGCCCCAGGCGCGCCAGCACGGAGCGCAAGGCATCGCTGCCATCAGCGCGTTATGGCCGGTGTGAGCCTGCGCGCACACCTCGCTTGATGCAGGGTCAGCCTGGACAGTCGAAGGGCATTGCGGCTTAGCAGTAACCGCGGACATGCCGCGGTCTTGCTTCATCCGGACCGTTGAATCAGAACTTGGGTTTGTCGACTGAATTCCCGTGGCGGGTCATCGACTCGCGCAGGATTTGCTTGGCCTCTTCGGCGCCGCCCCAGCCATCCAGCTTGACCCACTTGTCTTTTTCCAGATCTTTGTAGTGCTCGAAAAAATGGCCAATGCGCTCGAGCCAATGCGGCGACACCTGGCCGATATCCTCGATGTGCGCATAGCCGTTGAACACCTTGGTAACCGGCACGGCCAGGATTTTCTCGTCGCTGCCGGCTTCATCGGTCATGCGCAGCACACCCACGGGACGGCAACGGATCACCGAACCGGGAATCAACGACAGCGGCAGCACCACCAGCACGTCGGCCGGGTCGCCATCGCCGCACAGGGTGTGCGGCACATAGCCGTAGTTGCAGGGGTAGCGCATGGGGGTGGAGAGGATACGGTCGACGAAGATCGCGCCGCTTTCCTTGTCCACTTCGTACTTCACCGGCTCCGAATCCTTCGGGATCTCGATAATGACGTTGATCTCGTCCGGCGGGTTCTTGCCCGTGGCGACGTGGTCCAGACCCATGACTTGCTCCAAGACGTGCGTTAGCGAGGGCCGGCATTCTACCTGCTTGGGTGTTGCGCCGCAGCAGGCTTGAGCCTCCCGGATTGCGCGGACACGCCATGGATGGAAGAAGCGAGCCTCCAAGGAGCAGTTCGGAAGCGCCCCTCTCCCCTTGCGGGAGAGGGTGCCGAAGGCGGGAGAGGGGCAGACCGGAGCCGGTGGTCTACCAGCTCTCGTGAACGCGTCGAGTGTGGTTTCCCATAAGGACCGCATCATTGGACACGACATCAATTCGGGACGAAGGCAGGCTCCGCCCGCCCCTCTCCCAGCTTGTCGGCCACCCTCCACCAGCGTGCTGGACTGCCCGGTGAGAGGGGAGAAATCACAAAAAAAAGCGGCCGTAGCCGCTTTTTTCGATCTTTCTAACCAATCGCCGGATTATTCGACCCGGACTTCGACTCGCCGCGCCTCGTCGGGATTGCCATCGCCCGTGGTCAGCATGGGCTTGTCCAGCATGATGCGGTCGGGCGCTACGCCGCGTGACACCAGAAGGCCCATGACGGTCTCCGCGCGCTGCCTGGCGATG